>NZ_JBWXGC010000010.1:0-62493 GCF_059900865.1 Lactobacillus sp. XV31L
AAAAAGTACGGTGGCAAGAGCAAGAAGGAAACACCTGTAACCATGTCGAACACAGTAGTTAAGCTTCTTAACGCCGAGAGTAGTTGGTGGGAGACTGCCTGCGAGGGTAGGACGTTGCCGTGCTTTTTTAATATTCCGGCTTAGCTCAGTTGGTAGAGCGCTTGACTGTTAATCAAGATGTCGTCAGTTCGAGTCTGACAGCCGGAGCAAGTAGAGAGGGAGGACCACTGGTCCTCCCTTTTTTTGTTTATAAAAAAGCAAGTTTGGGTAGAGATACTGGCGACGAGACGGTTTGTTTGTGAAAAGACCACGCTTGTGTTTATATTAAGGCAATTGGTTGGAAGGAGGACCTTGAAATGAAAATAGATGTGAATAACTTGGAGTTTGGCATAGAAACTTTTGGTGACGTGGCATACAATAATGAGACACGCAAGCGTTTTACCGATGCTCAATCGCTGCGTGGTGTCATTAAGGAAGGAAAGTTAGCCGATGAGCTAAGAATTGACCATATCGCCTTTGGTGAACATCATAGGAGTGAGTTCTCGATTTCCAGTCCCGAGATTGTCTTGTCCAATTTGGCGGCAGTGACGAAGCAGATTAAACTTGGTACTGCGGTAACCGTACTCAGTACTGATGATCCCGTACGAGTTTTTGAACGCTTCTCTACTTTGCAGGCGCTGTCGAACGGTCGTGCAGAAGTGATGCTGGGACGGGGATCATTTACCGAATCTTTCCCCCTCTATGGGTATAAGCTCGAGGATTATGATGATTTGTTTGATGAAAAATTGATGCTATTTTCCGAGTTGCTTAAGGGCAAGCAAGTCACTTGGAAGGGCAAGCTGACCCAAAGTCTTAATAACGTCACAGTCTATCCAGAGCTGGATGAACCTCTGCCGGTTAAGATTGGTGTAGGTGGCACCCCGGCGTCGATTGTGCGGGCCGCTAACTTTGGCTTTCCGGTCGTATTGGCAATAATTGGCGGCGAACCGACTCGCTTTGCTCCATATGTGGAATTATACGAGCGTACGGCCAAAAAGCTGAACAAGCCGATTTATCCAGTTACCATGCACTCACATGGGATAATAACGGAAAACGATGATGATGCCAGACAATTGGCCTGGGATTATTTGAAGCCTTTTATGGATGAATTGGGAGTCGAACGAGGATGGCCAGAGATGAGCGAAGAGCACTTCAATGCAGAAATTGAGAGTGGTGCATTTTATGTGGGCACTCCCGAAATTGTGGCCCAAAAAATCGCCAAAATGATGCCTGCTGTTGGTACTCAGCGTTTTGATCTAGTCTATGGCGTGGGCGGACAATTACAGGCTGATCGTATTCGGACGATCAACCTTTACGCCGAGGAAGTTATTCCTAGAGTTAAAGAATTGTTGGGGGCCAGCTCGTGACGGCAGAAACAAGTTCAACGTTGTACCCTATCGTTGGCATCCTGGGCGTCGGTAAGTTGGGCAGCGTGTTGGGCCAGCTTGCAGTCCAGGCGGGCTACCCAGTACTAATGGCAAATGATAAGCCGGCAAGTGCAATTAAATTGATAGTAGAAACGATTGTTCCAGGAGCGAGGGCAGTTGAATCGAGCGACTTGTTTGCGAAGAGCAGCCTAGTGATACTGGCAATTCCGCTGAGCAAGTTTCAATCTATTCCAGCTACTTGGGCCCAACATACCATAATAGTTGATGCAATGAATTATTGGTGGGAAAAAGATGGACTCGACAACGTCTATTCGACTCGTGAGTATTCCTCATCAGAACGGGTCCAGCTGCACTTTAAGAAAAGCAATGTGGTCAAGGCTCTGAACCACATGGGTTACCATGACCTGCAGGCTGAAACTCGAAAGCCAAGTGATTCTGGCCGCAAGGCAATTGCGGTGGCAGGTGATAATCGGGAGGCTAATAAGGTCGTGACAGACCTGGTTGACCGTTTGGGCTTTGATCCACTGGATATTGGTCCACTAAAAAACGGTCGGATCTTGGAACCGGGATCGCCACTATTTGGCGCCGATCTACCGCGTAACAAACTGCAAGAACTGGTGGAAAAACAACTACACACACAGGGATAAAATTAGGTGTTTAAACATTTTAGCAAAAATATAATGAAGGAAACTGCTCAGTTTCCTTTTTGAGTTGCCCAAAAGGACAACTTCATTAGTCAACAGGTCGATTATGGCGTGACTTAGAGGCTTTTTAACGTTATAATAGCTACGGATATATTTTAATTAAAGGAGGAAATCTCATGGTAGGAATTGTATTAGCCAGCCATGGTGGTTTTGCCGACGGAATTGCGCAATCAGCGCATATGCTGTTCGGTGAACAAGAGAATTTTGCTCATGTTATCCTGACTCCTGAAGAAGGACCAGATGATATAAAGGGCAAGATGACACAAGCAATTGCTTCATTTGATAATCAAGATGAAGTATTATTGCTAGTCGACCTGTGGGGAGGAACACCATTCAATCAGGCTAATAGCTTGCTTGAGGAACATCCAGCTTGGGCTGTAGTGGCCGGAATGAACTTACCAATGGTAGTAGAAGCGTTAATGCAGCGCATGACTAATCCTGAATCTACTGCTCATCAGATTGCAACTGCAATTGTTGGGCCAGCTAAGGATGGGGTCAAAACTAAGCCATCTGATTTAATGCCTCAAAGTGAGGCTTCTTCTGCTTCAAAGACTGAAGAGTCAGGCAGCAAGAAGAGCATTCCAGAAGGCACGGTAGTTGGTGATGGCCATATTAAAATTGTATTGGCCCGGATTGATTCACGTCTGCTTCATGGTCAAGTTGCTACTGGATGGATTCCAACAATGCACCCTGACCGAGTAATTGTGGTTTCTGATAGTGTTGCCAAGGATGAAATGCGCAAGAGCATGATTCGTGAAGCTGCTCCAGCCGGCGTTAAGGCTCACACGGTACCAATCGATAAGATGGTTGAGATCGCCAAAGATCCACGTTTTGGCAATACGCATGCATTGCTGCTCTTTGAAAACCCAGAAGATGTTTTAAGAGTGGTTAAGGCTGGTGTTGAGATTAAGACGGTTAACGTAGGCTCAATGTCTTACCAAGTCGGCGATGTTAATGCCAACAACGTCTTGTCGATGAACCAAGAAGATGTTGACACTTTCCATGAACTCGAAAAGATGGGCGTCAAGTTTGATGTTCGGAAAGTTCCGACTGACAAGTCAGGCAACATGGACGGAATTTTGGCCAAGGCTCAAAGTTTACTAGACGAACAAAAGAAATAATAGGATAGGAGCAAAAAAATGAATGCTATTCAAATGATTTTAGTTGTTCTCTTTGCCTTCTTAGCAGGTATGGAAGGCATCTTGGATCAATGGGAATTTCACCAACCACTAGTTGCCTGTACACTGATTGGACTGGTTACGGGACACCTGGACCTGGGCGTCATCTTAGGCGGACAGCTGCAAATGATCGCCCTTGGTTGGGCCAACATTGGTGCTGCGGTTGCACCTGATGCAGCGCTGGCTTCAGTGGCCTCAGCCATCATCTTGGTTCAAAGTAACCAGGGTACTAAGGGTATTGGTATGGCTACTGGTATTGCGATGCCACTGGCTGTTGCCGGTCTGTTTTTGACCATGATTGTGCGGACCATTTCAACTGGTATCGTGCACATTATGGACGCTGATGCCAAAAAGGGCAACTGGCGCAAGATTAACATGTGGCAGTGGCTTGATGTCTGTCTGCAAGGATTGCGAATTGCCATTCCTGCCGCCTTATTGCTGGCTATTCCGGCCTCAACTGTTCAGTATTGGCTAGGTCTTATGCCTGCATGGCTGACTGAAGGCATGCAGATTGGTGGTGCCATGGTTGTCGCCGTTGGTTACGCAATGGTAATCAACATGATGGCTAGCCGTGAAGTCTGGCCGTTCTTTACCATCGGTTTTGCCCTGGCAGCAATTCAAGACTTGACCCTAATCGCACTGGGTGCAATCGGCCTGGCAATGGCTGTGATGTACCTGGCCCTAGAGTCAAATGGCGGCAGCAGCAGTTCTAGTTCAGACAATGAAGGTACCGGCGACCCACTCGGCGATATCATTGATGACTATTAAAGTGATATTTAAGAGGAGGATTTTATTATGGCTGATCAAAAAATCAAATTAACTAAAACCGACCGCTTCAAAGTTATGTGGCACTCACAATTCTTGCAGGCTTCATGGAACTATGAAAGAATGCAGAATGGTGGTTTCGCATACTCGATGATTCCAGCGCTGCGCAAGCTCTATCCCAACAAGGATGACATGGCAGCAGCCCTTGAGCGGCACCTGGTGTTCTTCAACGTTCACCCCTACCTGGTTTCACCAATATTGGGTGTTACTCTGGCTTTGGAAGAAGACAAGGCTAACGGCACTGAAGTTGAAGACGAGGCCATCCAAGGTGTTAAGGTCGGAATGATGGGACCACTCGCCGGTGTCGGCGACCCGGTCTTCTGGTACACGGTGCGGCCAATCGTTGGTGCGCTCGGTGCCTCAATGGCGATTCAGGGCAACGTTCTGGGGCCAATTCTGTTCTTTGTTATCTGGAATGCAATTAGACTTGCATTTATGTGGTACACGCAAGAATTTGGCTACCGTGCCGGGTCTGCCATCACTAACGACATGTCTGGCGGACTTCTGCAGAAGGTAACCCGGGGCGCTTCCATGATGGGGATGTTCGTTTTAGGTTCACTGATTGAACGCTGGGTTAACATCCAGTTTACGCCAATCGTTTCAAGGACCCCGGTCCAAAGGGGTGGCTACATCGACTGGAGCAAGCTTCCAGAGGGTGCTAAGGGTATTCAACAAGCCTTAATTGACCAGAGCAACGGTCTGTCTCTGACCAAGTTCAAGGTGACGACGCTGCAAAACAACCTGGATAGTTTGATCCCGGGTCTTGCTGGTCTCTTGTTAACCTTCTTCTGCATGTGGCTCTTAAAGAAGAAAGTTTCACCAATTGTCATCATCATCGGTATCTTCATTGTTGGTGTCGTTCTGCACGTATTGCACGTTCTTTAAAGCAAAATGGTTGAATCAAGCAATACCAAATTTGACTTAACGACCTCTGCCACCTGGTTTCGCGGGATTGCGACCTACGGCAAGGTGATGGTTGGCAATAAGGCGTTTGAGTTTTATAATGACCGCAATATTGCCGACTACGTTCAAATACCGTGGACGGAAGTTACGTATGTCGTAGCTGATGTGCACTTTGGTGGCCGCTACATTCCCCGCTTTGAGCTGCGCACGCGGACCAGTGGCACGTTCATCTTTACAACGCGCAACAACAAGAAGACGCTGCACGCCATGCGTTCTTATGTGCCGGCCGATCATATGCGGCAGGCGCTGGGATTGTGGCAGAAGATTAAGCGCAAGTTTATTCGCAAGTAAAAAAGCAGAAAAAAAGTCTTAGATCATTTTATGGTCTAAGGCTTTTTGCTTAGTTGAGCTCTTTGCGCCGTATTTTGGTCAAAACCGATAGGACAACGAAGATGGCAATGGCTGCAATCATCGCTACCCGGTTGGCTGGCAGGACCAGCAGGAGGACAATCATCAAGATAAAGAACAATAGGGTGATGTAGTCCGAAAACGGGAAGGCGGGCATTTGAAAGTCCGTCAGGTCTTGGGCCCTGGTCTTCTTGCGGTAGGCGATGTGGGTCAGCAGCATCAGGCACCAGATGATAAGGAACATGCTGGTCGAAGTGGACGAGATGAAGTTGAAGGCATTGTCACCAATGATGATAATAACAAGAGGCGCCAGCGCCATCAATCCAGCCGACAGGATCAAAGCATTCTGGGGAAGCTGCCTGCGCAAGTGACCGAAGGTTTGGTTCCACTTGCCCGGGCCGTTGAAGGTCACGGAAAAGAGTAGCCTGCCTGAACTGTAAAGGAAGCTGTTGGTGGAGGAGACGGCCGCAGAAATTACCACGAAGTTGATGATTGAGCCTGCGCTGCGAATGCCGGTAGCTGCCAGCGTTTGGACGAAGGGGCTGGAATTTGTGGAGATTTGGTACCAGGGGATGACCAGCAAAATGGCCACAATCGTCAGGACATAGAAGAGGATAATCCGCACTGGCACCTGGTTGATGGCCTTTTTAATAATCACCTTGGGGTTCTTGGCTTCAGCGGCAGTTAAGCCGACTAGTTCCACGCCAACGAAGCTGAAGATAACCATCTGAAAACCGGCAAAGAAACCACCAGCACCTTCGGCAAAAAAGCCCCCGTGGACAGTTAGGTTGGCCAAGGTAACGGGGCCGACTTGGGTGCGCCCGCCCGTTGCCAGCAGGTAGCCAACCAGCAGGACGAAGGCAATGACCGTCACGATTTTGATAATGGCGAAGCTGAACTCTAGGTTGCCGAAAAGCCTAGCCGACAGCAGGTTGATGAAGAGCAGTACCGGGATAGTAACAAGACCCGGCAGCCAGGTAGGCAGGTGAGGAAACCAGTACTGAAAGTAAATGCCCAGTGCGGTCATTTCCGCCATGCCCAGGCTCACCCAACTGATCCAGTAGAGGTAGCCGGTAATGAAGCCGATGTCCTTGCCCAGGTACTTTTTGATGAAGTCAATGTAGGTGTGCTTGGACAGGTCGGAGACAATCAGTTCGCCGAGGGCGCGCATTAATAAGAATAAAAAGACGCCGACAATGATGTAAATCAGGATGACGCTGGGACCGGCCCGTCTGATGCTGTTGCCCACGCCCAGGAACAGACCCGTTCCGATCGTTCCGCCCAGTGCAATTAACTGGATGTGGGCATTGGACAGTGTGCGCTCGTAGCCGGCGCCTTTTTTATTACTTTCTTCACTCATTAAATCACTCCAAAATCTAATTTTCATATTGAAACTGCATTATTCGATTATAGCATTTGTCCAATATGTTTGACTTATTAACTTACCAAAAATTTATTAATTATAATGCAAGTGTAGATGAAAATGATTAATAAAGTGTAGTATGATAATTGTTGATAAAGGAGGCTCATATGTTTACGAGTGCAAAATTTACGGTTAATGGCTTGAAGGTGGAGTTGGTCTTGCCAGAGCTCAGTCACGCCCAGGCGCTTTTCGAGCTGGTTGCCGGCGACCGCGCCGCCTTGGCCCGCTTTCTGCCCTGGGCAAACGCAATCTCTTCGGTAGAGGACGAGCTTGATTTCATCAAACAGATGCGGCTTGAGACGGCCCGCTACCAGAAGCTGGCCCTGGTCATACTAGTTGATGGCCAAGCGGCCGGGATGGTTGACCTGCACAATATTAGTCTGAAAAATGAGTGCGGTGAAATTGGCTACTGGCTGGGGCGGAAATACCAGGGGAAGGGTATTATGACCCAGGCGGTGAAGCGGTTAGTTGACCTTTCCTTTAGTCAGCTGGGCCTGCACCGTCTCAACCTGCTGGCCGACCGTGAAAATCGCGCCAGCCAGGTAGTCGCAGAGCGCCTGCACTTTAGCCATGTGGCGCTTCTGCTCGTTTTTATTTAATCATCGTAGCCATTGGGGTGGGTCTGGTGCCACTTCCATGCGGTGGCAATGACGTCGTGGACATTTTCATGCTTAGGCGACCATTTGAGGATTGTTCTAGCCTTGGTTGAGTTGGCAACCAGGCTGTCGGGATCACCGCCGCGCCTTGGCCCCATCGTGTAAGGGATGTTGATGCCGGTGACTTCGCGCGCGGCCTGCAGGATTTCCAGGTTGGAGTAGCCGTGTGCGGTGCCTAGGTTGAAGACGTCGGACTTGTTGGTGGTCATGAGGTGGTCAAGTGCCAGAATGTGGGCGTCAATCAGGTCGCTGATTTCAACATAATCGCGGACATTGGTGCCGTCCTTGGTGTCGTAGTCGTCGCCAAAGATGGTTAGCTTGCCGTCGCCGCTGGCCGCACTCTTCAAGATGTTCGGAATCAAGTGGGTTTCAGGTGCGTGGTCCTCGCCGGTGTTGCCATCGCTTGAAGCACCCGCGACGTTGAAGTAGCGCAAGGCAATTGACTTGATGCCGTCGGCTTCATCGGCCCAGTGCATGATTTTTTCCATCATTATCTTGGTCTCGCCGTAGGGGTTGATTGGATTAAGCGGGGAGTCTTCCGTGATTGGCAGCTTCTCGGGCACACCATAGGTGGCCGCGCTGGACGAGAAGACCAGGTAGTTGACGCCCGCATCTTTCATTGCTTCCAGCAGGGAAATCATGCCAGACACGTTGTTGTCGTAGTACTTGAGCGGCTTTTTAACTGATTCGGGCACGAGTGAATAGGCTGCAAAGTGCATGACCGCGTCAATCTTTTCCTTGCGCAGGATTTGACTGACCAGGAACTTGTCCTCGATGTCGCCTTGGTAGAACTTGGCCTTGGGGTCGACAGCCTTTCTGTGACCTGTGTAGAGCGCGTCCAGGACGACCACATTGTTGCCCTGCTCAACTAACTTCTTGACCGCGTTGGAGCCGATGTAGCCCGCGCCGCCCACAACTAATATGCGCATAATTGCCTCCATTTTAAATAGTTCTAGTTAAGTAAATTTTAGCACAAGCGCGTGCACAGGAGGCAATCTTTTTTCTGCTATAATGGATTAGTGGAACTGGTATAGTCAGTTAATAGAAAGAAGTAATTAGATGATTCATAATTCAACAGTCGACCAGCAAGTTGACCACAGGTCGATCCGCAAGTTCAAGGATGAAAGTCTGAATAAGGAGCAACTGGCCACCCTGCAAGCCGTTTTCCAGCATACGGCCACCAGCATGTTCATGCAGAACGCCACGCTCTTGCACGTTACGGATGAAGCCAAGCGGGCCAAGATTAGGGAGTTTTGCGGGCAAAAGTACGTGGGCGCAGAAGGCGACTTGTTTATCTTTATCGTTGACCTCTACCGCAACCAGCAGATTCGCAAGCAGCTGGGCAAGGATGACGGCCGCGTGCACACGACGGATATCTTCTTCCAGGGCATGGACGACACGCTCCTAGCCTGGCAGAATGTGGCTAACGCTGTGGAAAGCATGGGGCTTGGTTATGTGCCGCTAGGTACGATTAATGACCACCCCTTGGCAATGGTAGATGCGCTGGACCTGCCGCCGCTGACCTTTCCGGCACTGGGGATGCAAGTCGGCGTGCCCGACCAGGAGCCCCAGCTCAAGCCCCGTCTGCCGCTGGAATTCACCACTTTTGAAAATGACTATCCGCGCGACTTTAAGGTTGATGACCTCAAGGATTACGACCAGGTTGTAACCACCTATTATGACTTGCGCGATGCCAACCGCCGTATCGACTCCTTTACTAAGCAAATTACGGGCGACAAGTTGAACAACAAGTCCATCGACCGCGACCAGCTGCCAGAGCTGCTCCACAAGCAGGGGCTGTGTCTGGACTGGAAATAGAATAAGATAATGCTGTAAGTAAAAAGGGTCCTGAAAGTTGTTAATTTCAACTTTCAGGACCCTTTTAATTTCAAATATTATTTACCAATACAAAAATCCCTTGTAATGATGCTGTGCCATTTTTTTAGCTACTTTTCGTGAATGGTAGTTTTGGTAGGTAACGCATATTTTTTTACCGTCTACAGTCTTTGCAACTGATAATACTTGATGACCATTGATTTTGGAAACATTGTAAAAAACGCCAGCACGTTGTCCGGTATTAATCTCAGGCGGATCGTTCCATAATTGGATATTAATCCAATTAAGTTTCTTAAACTTTCGATAACCTTTAATATGTTCCTGATGGCTACCCTCAAAATCGGGTTTATCGTGTGGCACATATTTCTTTAATTTCATGACTGCACTAGTGTGTCCATTGTAATCATAATAAATATGGTTATTCTTGGTAAAAGTCATCTTTTGAAAATAACTATCATGTCCATTATTATGGTATGCATACCAAGTGCCACGCATCTTTTTTGGGTAAACGGGTGTGTTGTTTTTGGCTTGAACTGGGCTTGTTGTGTTGCTTGCAACTCCGCTGGCTGCGCCTAAGGTCACCAGTGCTCCGAATGCAATAATTACTTTCTTTAATTTCATTTTTTCTCCTAACTTTCAATTTATCTAAAGTTGACTTTGTATTAGATTAACGGGCATTCACTGCACGAATATAGCGGTTCTTGCCAATCCGGTAGTAGAGCTTATTCTTAATGGAGTAGAGGGCGTTTTTGATCTTAATGGTCGTTCCCTTTTTGAGCTTGCGTTTAGACACGCGCTTGCCCTTGTGATTGTAGCGGTAAGAAGCCTTGCGCAACTTAATCTTGCGCTTTTTACGGATTTTTTTTGGCTTAGGAGCAGTATTTTTATCACTGCTTGGTTTAGAGGCGCTATTATCATTGACATCTATATTGCCAGTCTTTTTAAAGTGCTCTAATGAGGCTCTCAATTTAGCGGTTACTTGGTCAACAAATGACTGTGTTACGCCTACTCCACAAGCTCGATGATATTCAGCCATTAATTTATCGGACACCTTTACATCATTTGCATTATGTGGATCGCCAGCAGTTCCAAATACCCAATCATGATAAGCCTGTTTTAATTCGGTTAAATCAGCATTAACTACATCCTGATTACTGCTATCAACAGGATGAAAATCACTTGAATCTAAATCAGTCATATCAGATGAGCTCTGAACAATGTCCATGCCTTTATCTCTGTCAGGATCACCAACTTGTTGCCATTCACCCGCATTTACATAGGTCTCGGCAATTCGTCCACCACCAAATTGCAAATTTAAATCGCCATTTCCTGCAAGCATTAATGTTAACAAAAATGGCTTACCCGGTTGAGATTTAGCCGGTGTGGTAATGTCACCTGAATATCTAGCAACTTTAGTACCAGCTGGATATACTTTGCCAGATGGTCCCTTCAGTGCATACTTTAATGTGCCATATTGAATCCAGTTGTTATAACCAGCATGGCTAGCACTGGCATTAGCTACCTGGGTGCTGTCATTGACAACCGCAGTTACTCCAACGCTTGTTAAAGCAACAGCGCATAATGCGATTGCGATTTCTTTTTTAATTTCATTTTTTCTCCTAACTGTTAATATGCAAAGCCAGCATAATGACGGTTTTTTAGTTTTTTGGCAAGTTTGGCTGAGTGGTACCAATGCTCGGAACTCCAGAACCCTGCTCCGCCAGCATTAGTTAAAACCCAATGTCCCTTAAGTTTAGAGACATTATAGTGGGCTCCAGCGCCTGCGGTTTGATCCCAGGCATACTGAGTGACCCAGTTGCGACCGCGAACTCGCACCATGGGCTCAAGGAAAGTCCAGTTCCTGGTTTTTTTAGTAGTTTTAACTAGTGCAGGCCTATACTTTGGCTTGCGATGCAAGTAAAGATAAGACTTTTTGCCATTGTTGTCATAAAATATTTCTTTCTTTTTGGTGATAGTCCATTTTTTAACACGATTGGCATCCTTATCAAATTGATACCAAGTTCCGCGCATCTTCTTAGGAAAGACAGCAGGGGCAGCCTTTGCCTGCACGTTAGTGCTGGTTTCGCCCATGATTGCTCCTAGACTGACTAGGGCAATTAGAGCGACCAGAATCTTTTTGATTTTCATTTGTTTTTCTCCACGAATTAGTGTCTTTGGCACTCTTTGTTAGTCTTCGCTCTCTTCAATGCCAATGATTTTGACTTTGGTAGTGTCAAGACCATCAAACATAGAGTCTGAAGTAGACCCAACACCCCAGCCTGTAATATTAATTTCAGTAAGAGACTTAGCACCAGAAAACATGTCAAGCCAGGACTCTGAATCACTTACATCCCAAGAACTTAAGTCTAATGTCTTTAAGCTCTTATCTTTGGCAAACAGATAATCTAAGTACCCAGCTTCGCTACTGTCAACATTGCTAAGACCTGTGATGTCTTCGAGATTGTATAATTTTGAAAACAAATAATCAGACCTCCATGGTAGAGCTATCTCGTTATCGATACTGATGTGCTTAATGTCGCTTGGCTTAAAAATGCGTCTTTTGGAAATATGTTTTTTTGCCTTGTGGATTGCTTGGTATATTGGAGTTTGTCCTAGTACATTATCATTTTTGCCTTCCTTGATATGTAAAGTCTTTGTTTTGACATCGAACTTCAGAATACAATTATTGTCTTCAGAGTATTTACTGATGTTGATGGTCTTCTTACTCTTGGCCTCAACGGTTTGGAGCGTGCCAGACTGCGCGGAAAACGCGGTGGTTGAGACGCCAACCATTGTGACAGCCAGTGCTGCACTGATTATTAATTTACCTACTTTGTGACTATTTTTCATTTTTCTCTCCTTATCAGTATTGCTTTTCCTATACTTGTTGTCTTGATGCAATAATAATTCCCCCTTAAGCTTGAGTACTATGCTGATATTATTATGCATTTTGCATTTCTTTTTATATCATAAATTTTATTGCATTATGCAATGCATATTTATCATCAAATGCTCCATATAATTAACTTGCAGGAGGTGATGAATTTGGCATTCAGAATTAGACCAAATCATAGGGAAACAGAAAACAAGACAGTAAGGTTTCCCCTTAAACTCATTCAACGAATTGAGCAAGCAATCAAAGGTAAAGATGTAACTTTTTCTGGCTTTGTAATTCAGGCATGCGAATATGCGCTTAACAATATGGAAGAAACGCCAAAAGAAAAATAATAATATCACTGTTGCTACATCTTTATTGTACAATTTGTATTGCAATTTGCAATGCAAATTTGATATATAGTATAAAATGAATTGCTTGTGATATAAGCAGTACCTGCCCGGATAAAATCGTCCAGATACGTGGACAAAGATGCTGTTTCAAAATGCTAGTCCCCAAATTAAGCAAAGAGAAAATCATGCATTTGATTGCATGATTTTTCTACTTCTGCTATAATTTAAATGTTGCAAAAAAGCTGATTTAGCTCAGTTGGTAGAGCGTTTCCCTCGTAAAGAAAAGGTCGCCAGTTCGATTCTGGCAATCAGCATAATTTAGATATATTCTTAACCAAGTTAAAGAAACAAATGTTGATATAACAACGTTTAGCTAAAGTAAATAACAACGAATGAATGTTAATTACTTTAAAAAGATGTTTGTCCGACACATGAGTGACACACAAAAAGTGATTGTGTGTCAGAGTTTAATTTCATGATGGACATAAAAGCTGATAGGATAGTGTTTTTAGCTACTTTTATGTGTGTCGGATCAATGATTTTTTAGCTTTACTAAAAGTATTAGTCCCGCTTTGGTAACCTAAAACTAACTGTTTACAATAGGGCTAGTCTATCCTATTGAAGCTGATAATTATAAGCGGTATCATATATGTACCTGCTCAATATCATTGTTTCTCAATAGTAAGAAAAAACCAGTAGTTAACTACTGGCTCATTATTATAGATATTTAATCAATATTTTTGTGAAGGAGAGCAAAATTGAAGCTCAGAAAAGTTACTATTATAAACTAAACTCACAAAACAACAAAATTTTGTTTATAAACTAAACTCATAAAATTTGTCCTTTATTGGAAAAACAAATCCCGGTCTAATAACATTTGTTTAGTGTGTTCCCCGCGTATGCGGGGGTGATCCTCAGTTTAATTGAAAATTTAGATGGGTACGGGAGTGTTCCCCGCGTATGCGGGGGTGATCCTCCTGCGACTAAGACACAATCCGCTTGAAAGAGGTGTTCCCCGCGTATGCGGGGGTGATCCTTTGCTCAAAAATTAGGGTATTCAGTTAATAGAACTCTGCCTGAAGCCGACTACAGTAATACTTTTGGAATTGCAAAGGGAGTCACTGTACCTGCAAAAAAGGAAATATACCTCAATCCTAGCAATACTGGGAGCGAAATGACGACTACTTTAATGCACGAATTAGGGCATGCCCAATTGCACGGCCTGCCTGGTTCTAAAACCAAAGATTTATCACGGCCACTACAAGAGCTACAAGCTCAAATGACTTCTTATTTAGTGGCCCAAAACTATGGCATTGATAATCGGGAGTACACTGTAGACTACATTGCTGGCTGGACAGACAACGGGAAAAAGCTTGACCAATTAAATCCAGAAATGCAAGCAAAAATTCTTTCAAATACCACTAAGGCTGCCGATAGCATGATCAATTTCATCGAAGAGCAGGAAATTGAAAAGAATATTGAGAAGCATACGACATCACAACCACTTTCTCAACTAGAATTGACAACAATATATAATCAATATAAAGGAGGACAAGAGAAAGAAGAAGAGTTAGAGCTTTAATCTATTTTGTTTAACTTTGCCTTGCCTGTACCAATATTTTTTATTTATAATAATTAAATTAAAAAAATATTGACTTTTAATTAGATACATATCATAATATTGGACATACTACATTATTGGAGGTTAATAAAATGGAAAAAAGAAAAGTTATTACTTTAATGTCAAGTATGATGTTATCAGCAGTTTTCCTCACTGCCGCTAAAACGCAAACTGTAGCTGCCGATTCTGTTGAATCTGCTAATAGTGAAAAAGTTACTGATAACACAGTACAAGCTTCTAATAAAGGAGCAGAAGCAAAACAGGCTGCTATAAACACGGCACAAGCTTCTAATAAAGAAGTTAAAGTAAAACAGGATATTAAAGCTGGACAAGTTCCTGATGAAGCCGTTAACCCATTATTACGCTCGATGGCACATACAGCAAGTACAGGATATTTTCCAAAAGAAAAAGAAAAATGGCGCGTATTAGATACAACTACTGGTTCTAATGGATACTTAATGCAAAGCAATAAAGGGCATTATAGATACGTTGTAACTAGATCTCCCACACAAACAGTTTTACATGTAATGAAACAAGGTTGGGGAGATGCTATGAGTAAGGGTTTTGGATTTGGGCATAACTGATGAAAGTGGTTTTATATGAACAAAGAAAAAAGTGAAACTATTTTATTTAATGAAATAAATTATTGTTTACAAGACCTCATTACGACAAAAGAAAGAAAAATATTTCTTAATATAAAAAAGCGTTTAGAAAAAAAAGAATATTTTCCTGCTATAGTTAATTCTCTCAAAATGGAACTAACTCCTCTTGCTATTCGACAAGAGTTATCAGATAACGGAAGAAAGATTTATCGATTATTACTTGATCCACAATTCCCTGCAGACAAGGGATTGGGCATAGGATTAGCAACAATTTTTGGTGGACATGTAGGCTAAGTATTATCATTTATTGTATAAACAGAATATCAACGATTGAAACCTAACAAAAGTTAGGTTTTTTGCTTGGCTAAAAAATGCTCTATTTTGAGACATTTTACCGAAACTTTAGGCAATTTTAGCAGTTTCATTAATTTAATTCTCTGTTGTTCTGAGAAAAATAGCTACGATATTGTAGCAATATGCAATTATTTATTGGGGTCAAGGATCCTCAAAAGTTGTCGATTAGAACAAGAACCAATGACCCAAAAGCAGTTGGCAGCTATGTACGCTAAACAGCAAGACATAATTCAAGATGAAGGTCTAGAACTTTAACAGATATACGCTTCGCATTAAGACACTTCCATAAATGGAATAAATGTTTCCAAATATGGTATAATATATTTAGGAAATAATTTTAGAAATGAGCATTTTAAAATGAGCGCAACAATTACAAAACTACTGAATAATAAACACGTTTCGGTAAGGGAAGTTGCCGAAAAGAGTCACGTTTCAGAAAGTACACTAAGAAAAGCAATTGCTAGGCCTATTGAAGCTTGGTCAATCAGAATTCTTGACGCCTTTGCGGTCGGTTTAGATAAAAGAGCGGGTGATTTATTAAATATGTTAAAACCACAATCATATAATTTAGAAATTGATGATGACGCGCAGACCATTCAGGGCGTCTTTATACCAGATAAAGAAATGTATTTTGAAATCCGGGGAGTAGTAGAAGCTAGTCATTTAGAGGGCTGGAACCCCACTAAGGAGGATATTCAAGCCGTTCTGGACGGAGTTGTAAATCCTGATCCAGAAGAAGTTAAGGAAATTGCTGCAATTTGGGATAGTAACAATGAGTGACTGGATACAAGAAACGTTGTATCCCAACGGCGTTTTAAAAAACAGATATCATATTCGAAATCAACAAAAGCTTGAACAAATAGAGTATTTGGAAGCGACGCGGAGAGCAGCAATTTTTCTCCACTCTAAGCCCCAAATTAAAAATATTCAGGATATTAAAAAGGTTCATAAAATCATGTTTGGCCATTTATATGATTGGGCTGGAAAATACAGACCGGGCAATTTCCAAAAAAACGGCTATGACTTTTTTGACCATTCAAGATTTGGATATGCGGAAAAAAATATTAATAATATTATGCACAATCTGCCAAAAAAGAAAGCCTTAGCTGCTGAGGATTACGCTAAACTATTGGACGAAATCAACTTTATGCACCCGTTTAGAGAGGGGAACGGGCGGAGCTGTAAAGTTTTTCTTTCTGCCTATGCAGCAAACCATGGCCAAGTAATCGACTATCCTCGAAAAAACGAAGAGATGATTAAAGCGCAAATGGACGCTGATGTGGGACGAATTTCAAAATTAATTAAGGTTCAAAATCTTCCTAGCCGGGAGACTGCTTTTACAATATTGGCTAACAAGTATAATAAAGAGCAACAAATATCAGAACAAGATGAAGGACTTGAACTTTAGTTAATCAAAAATATTAGACCTAACGAAAGTTCGGTCTTTTTTACGTAAAATCAATGATAATTACTATCGAATTGAATAAGCATTATGCTGAGAGCGCAATTCTATGGTCAAGTTCATTGATATAACAAGAAATTCTACTAAACAAGTTGACAATAGATTGATTGATTTTTGAAGGACAGCACAGGCTGTCCTTTTTATTTTAGAAAGGAACACCTTGAAATATTTAATACTAACTGAAAAGCCTTCTGCTGCTCGGCACTTTGCGGAAGCTTTAGGAGGTCTTAGCGGCTTTATAAATTTAATACCAGGCGGCTCCGGAACAGACAGCTACGATATTATCGCAGCACACGGACACTTATTGGAACTAAAAGAACCTCATGAAATGGTAGCACCGGAGCTGGTGGGTAAATACAAAAACTGGACTGATTTAGGAAATTTTCCATGGAATCCCAATGATTTCACTTGGGAAAAACATTCAAAAAAAGGCGCCCAAGAGACGCTTAGTCAAATTAAAAAGGCAGCAAATGGTCATGACGCAATAATTATTGCCACTGATGACGATCCTTCGGGAGAAGGTGACGTTTTGGGCCAAGAAATAGTCGATTATATAGGTTGGCATAAGACAGTCCTGCGTGCCTGCTTTGCAGACGAATCGCCGAATTCAGTTAAAAAGGCTCTGGCCACACTTACTGATGTCAGCAATAAAGCAACGTATGGCCAATATCAAAAAGGTCTGGCGCGTGAAAGATTTGATTTCTTATCGATGCAGCTTTCCAGAATTGCATTGATTGCTGAAAGGACTGCCGATTATAATGTTAAAACGCAAAAATTAGGACGGCTTAAGTCAGTCATTATCGGCTTAATCAATTATCAGCTTGAAGCGCGGAAAAACTATGTCAAAAAGCCGTTCTATGAGGTGCGTTTTAAGGATACTGCTAATCATATTTTTAAAAATCCGGATGGCCAACATTATGAGCAACAAGCCCTTGCTAAGCAGGCAACAGCTACCTTGAACTCTTCTGCTATTCAAATTACCAGCGAAACCTCAAAACACCAGACACCACCACAATTACTTGACCTCAGTCACTTATCAGTTATTGTCGGTAAACAAGGCTTTAAGTCTCAACAAGTCCTTAATACCTATCAAAAAATGTATCAAGATAATGTTGTTTCTTACCCTAGGACAGCAGACCGAAAAATTACCCAGGAAGACTTTAATGAATTGCTGCCCCTTGCTCCCCAAATTGCTAAAGCAGTCAACATTGATCCGCAGTTACTAACTCAAACAACCTGTCGGGCAAAGTTTTTAAGTGTTCCCCGCGTATGCGGGGGTGATCCTATGACGGGAAACTTGGAAAATACTATGAGTATGTGTTCCCCGCGTATGCGGGGGGCGATCTCGTTATGAGCTTTTGTTTACCTGTGTTTGTCGATATAGGTCAACAAGACAATGATAAATGAGGCAAATACCAGTGCCACTGCAATCCTTTAAAAAAATCAGTTCCACCAACAGCGATTTTTATTCTAATCAGTTAATTGGTTAACGTTGGGTGCTTTATAAAGTAGATAAAAAAGTCGGTAAAAATATGCTTGCTGTAGTCACTGAATGATTAGTCCTGGAAAATTTAAGCAATAATTAGCAATTGCTAGAATTATTCTCTATCATAGATTTTGAACAATCTAAATTTGCTAAGAAAAAAATGACTTTTAGTTGAGGAGCATGACTTTTGGTTAATTATGATAACGTCTACCGCGAAATGTTAGCACTTTATGGCGCGCAGCACTGGTGGCCGGCAGAAAACGAATATGAAATTATTATTGGGGCCATCCTGGTCCAGAACACGAATTGGCGCAACGTGGATCGTTCATTAGACAATCTGCGCCAACAGGTCGGTTTTAAACCGCAAGCCATCTTGAATCTTTCGCTTGACCAATTAAAAACCATGATTCGGCCCAGCGGTTTTTATAATGCTAAAGCCCAGACAATCCATGCGACGCTGCACTTTATGGCGCAATATGATTTTGACATTGAGCAGATAAATGCAGCTCTGCCAGGGGCTAAATTGCGCAGTAGCCTGCTTCAAATTAAGGGTATTGGCAATGAGACCGCCGATGACATGCTGCTATATGTGTTTGGCAGAGCAGCCTTTATTGCAGATGCTTATGCACGTAAGCTGATCTCGACTTTAGAGCAGCGCGATATTAGCAGGCTTAAATATATGGAAATTAAGGAATACATGGAAGAGCAGTTGACAGAATTTTCTGTGTATGACTTCCAAGAATTTCACGCCTTGATTGATGCTCACAGTGAAGACTATCTGGTGGACCAAAATAAAGGTGTTCAGACTAAGTTGTAAATTATCATTCTCCTGCTAAAAGCCCGCCATACCGGATAAGTATGACGGGCTTTTTGAATATACTTTTTAATTAACTACATTTAGCTTTTGACCATTTAAGAAAGCTTGCAAGTTAGCAATCACAATGCCCAGCAGGCGGTTGCGCGTTTCGCGGGGTGCCCAGGCAATGTGGGGCGTGATGTAGCAGTTCTGGGCCTGAAGCAGTGGGCTGTCTGCTGCTATTGGCTCTTTTTGGGCAACATCAACGCCAGCAGCTTTGATTTTTCTTGCGTTCAAAGCTTGGGCGACATCAATTTCGCTGATAAGGCCGCCGCGAGCTGTGTTAAGCAGGATTACCCCATCCCTCATTTGACTAATTGATTTTTGGTTGATCATTTCAGTTGTTTCAGGCGTCTGGGGCACGTGCAGGCTGATAATATCAGACCGTTGATATAGTTCATCGAGGGTGACTTGCTCTACATATTCAGGAAGGTTGTTTTTTGGCCGGTGATTATAAAAGATCACATTCATTGAAAAAGCGTGACCAATCTCTGCCACCTTTTGAGCAATATTGCCAAAGCCAATGAGTCCCAGTGTCTTGCCCGACAATTCCATTAATGGTTTTGCCCAGAAGGTAAAGTCAGGGTTGCTTGACCATTTTCCTTGGTGGACTATGTCATTATGCAACCCAACGTGGCTAGTAATTTCTAGTAGCAGTGCAAAGGTGAACTGCGCAACGGCTTCGGTGCCGTAAGTCGGAATGTTGGTGACGGGGATGCCAGCTGCGCGAGCAGCCGCTGTGTCAATTACATTGTAGCCAGTGGCAGTTACCCCAATGTATTTCAGGTTTGGTGCCTTAGTGATCACATTCTGCTTAAGCGGTGTCTTGTTGGTCAAGACAATTTCAGCATCGCCAATCCGCTTTAAGATTTCGGCATCATCGTCAACTGGTGTTCGGTCATAAAAAGTACAATCGCCTAACGCTTTAAGACCTGACCAATCCAGATCACCAGGATTGAGCGCATAGCTGTCCAAATTAACTATTTTCATTTTGATAACCTCATTTAGATATTATTATCTTTTATAACAACTAGTTTACTATAATTCTATGTGAAAAAGCATAAAATTATGGTGCTATTTGACAGGCTTTTTGAATAATTTTACAATTAGCAAGTATTCTGTTTTTATTTACAATTAATAAATAGAGAAATGAAAAGTAACAATTTATTGTTTTTAGCAGATATTAAAATAATATCTGCTAGTAGAAGGAGTTATGAATGAAAAAGTGTCCTAAGTGTGGTTCCGCAATGGGAAGCAATGTTAACTTTTGTACAGCTTGTGGGACTGATCTGCGTAAAATAAGTGTGGGTCAAGAATCAGAATATGCACAAAGCAGGCAGAAAGAACCTGGTCAAGTTCAGTCCGGGATGCCCCAATGGTCTGAAGTTAGTCAAAACAATGTTCAAGAGGGGACCAGTCAAAGTAGTCTCAGTAGTTATTGGCAATGGTGCCTTGATTCCTGGAAGAGCCCAGCTAAAAACACAATGCAAGCTGAAAGGTGGTATGGTTGGGTAACTATCTTGATTGAAGATTTATTGATTGTTTTAGGCTTGTATTTCTGTGCTAACACTATTCTTCACGCAGCAATGAGTTTTAGCAATACTTTTGAGCAAGCTGGCCGAGCATTGGATCTAATGGGCTTTTCTTTTAGTATTGTGTTTAAAGTACTGTTTTTTATTTTGCTGTATGAAGCAATTATTATCGGTAGCTATTACCTGGCTCACAAGTTTATTTATAATCGAAATGTAGAATTTTTCGACTTTATTAATCGCGGTGTGCATGCTAGCAACTTAAACCTAATTTTTTCAATAATCTTCTTTTTATTAATGTTGATGGGACCAGGCAGTGTTGCGTTAGCATTAGTTCTATTAGTTCTAATATCATTATTGTTCTCAATGGGACAACAAGTGGTATTACTTGGAGACATGGATGCAAAACGCGACAAAGTTTATGGCTTTTTAATTGCTTTTGGTATTAATCTCGCAGGTATGTTAATTTTGTTTTCACTTCTTTATCAAACTGTTATTGGGCAGATGATGTCCTATAGAGGAATCTAAAAAGGGGGAAAAGAGAATGAGTAAAAGTCAATTTTGTCCCAATTGTGGTCAAAAGATCGATATTAACGCGGAATTTTGTCCTAATTGTGGTAAGCAATTAGCTAAAGCCCAAGCTCCTAAGCAGGAGCGGCGCACCCAAAGAGCCCAAACAGCTAAAGTTCAGCCAGTTGCCACTCAACAAGCTGTTCTTGTTAATAAGAAACCGCCAATGAAGAAGAAAAATAAAATTATACTGAGCTGCGTGGCTGCTTTAGTGGTGATTTTCATTGTCTTTTATGTCTGGGGATCAAACCACTACCAACGCAATAATCAGATTACGCAGATTAATGCTGCACTGAAAAATCCGCGGCAGGGCTTAGCTCAGTATGTTACTTCTGACAATCCTAACGTTCACGTAACTGATGCAGCACTAAGACCTACGCAGAATTATTACGCTGACCATTATGAAGATGCAAACCAAATGGCGGATGCCTTTAAGTACGGCAATGAGTATAAAGACGTAACTTTGGTTAAAAGTGGTAACTACATGTTATTTTTCCCGAAGTACAAGTTGCAGTTCAAAACATATACACCGCAAATTAAGACCAACCATTCTAATTCCAGTATTTATGTGAATGGCCAAAAGTTTGGCGGCATTGATGGTAGCGGTGGGGAATATTATAAGAAGACTACACCACTTTTCCCAGGTAAGTACCACATTGTGGTTAAGTCGATAGCATCAGGCCATGAATTATCGGCTGATAAGAGTATAACGATTAATTCTAATCAGGCCATCAACATGGATATCAAGACTGTGAACTTCGTAGTTAAGAGTATGCCTGGAGCGGCTGTCTATATCAACGACAAGCGGGTTGGAATATTGAACAAGAAAGGTATTAAAACTTTTAAAGAATATCCAGTTACTGAGAATATGAAGATTTTTGTGGAAGCCCAGGTCGATGGCAAAACCATTAAGTCAGATACGGTGGACTACGATAATCTAGGCTTTGATGATGACGATGATAGTAGCAGCAACGTGGTTAGTCCCAAGTGGCCTGGTTTAATTGAAAAAGATGACGCAGAAAGTATTTTGCAAGACAACTTCAATTCTCCAGATGAAGATGCTTTTATCGGTGGGGCTGAGAATAAGGGTTACCAAGACCTGCATACACAAGAAGCTAAATTTAGAAATAGTGATGATATTAATGACTTTTCAATGGAATGTAGTATTGTCTCAATTGCGCCTGCTCCGAATAATTGCAGCAGTGTTACTTATAAGATTACTTATACCTTTGAACATGATGACTATGAACATAAGCAGGTCTTGCTGTATTCAGGTGGATTATTCCACCAAGTTGGTGACGGTGATGACGGTGCCCAGAAGATTAAGTCCATTGGTAACGGTAAAGTAATTAGCGATAAGAAGTATGATAATTAGGAATAATTTTTGATTTTATCGCCCTTATATTGTTAACTTGAAAGAAGAGAAAAGTAGTCAAATGACTTAATACTTTGTTAACTAGCTTTTTTATAGTGATTTTGTATGTTTGAAGTCATTATTTCAAAAAAATTAATAGATCCCGCAGCTATAATTAAGGCACGCGTTTTAGTACAAATGGCAACATCAATCAAACAGTAATGCGACAAAGAACGGCAAGCAGGAAAGTTTAACAACTACCTTTTTAAAAGCATGATAGCTCTTACAGATTTTGCTTTTTACTCGAGCCTCATGTTGGTATAGTGAGTTTAATAAGATTAAGCAATCAGGAGGCTTATCATGATTCTGCACAGTCAGCAAAAGTCTAATGGATTATTTACCAAGTGCCAAGAAAGCCAGGAGGAAATTTTCGGCAAGAGTGGTGCTAACTGGGAGGCTATGCCAGACAGTACAACCTATCATTTTGCACTTAAGAATGGAACTAGGCTCGACGTCACCCACTATTCTGAACTTAAGCAGCTGGGTTAATGGATTCAGCCGACCGGTCCAATTTGGGTGTCTTGTCCCAAATGAGCCAGCCTGAATTGGCTTAGAAGTTTAGTGCCATCACCGGTGTCACGCCAGATTATTATGACCTGGGTGCGGTTTCTGGTGCGTAGCACCTGTGGTCTTCTGAAGATGGTCGTGCGCAGGAATGAGTCGCACGATAATTATGATGCTTTTTTCAAAACTGTGTTTTAGCCTTGGTTAAATTTTTACTCAAAAAGTGCTTTTATTGTGTATGGCATTATGCTATCATCTAATAGATTATTTGAGCAAAGAAAGGAAGCTAACTTCATGTACAACAAAGCTACTAGTATAGAGACTTTATCGTGTGTGGATGTGTTTTCTTTTTTTCATTTCAAAGAGTCGCTTCAATTTATAGTTATATGATTAATAAAAGATTTAATGGTTATCACTTATGTGTTAGTCATTAAGTCTTTTTTATTGGTCAGGGGTTTTTGTTTGATTTGGGAGGAAAAATGAAGAAACTTAGAAAAATTCTGATAGCCGCCACTGCGGTTCTGGGAACAGTGCTATTGGCAGGATGCGCAAATTCAAATAAAAAGAGCGAAGGTGGCACGCCTAAGTCACTGAACGTGCAGTTTGTTCCAAGTGTAGCGGCAGATAAGATGGAAGGCCGGGCCAAGCCAATTGAAAAGATGCTGTCCAAGCGTCTTGGCATTCCAGTTCACGTCACAGTGTCAACGGACAATAATGCGGTGATTGAAGCGATGAAGTCTAAAAAAGTTGACGTTGGCTTCTTGCCAGCTGATGCTTATGTTCAGGCTCACAAGCAACATGCCGCTGATGTGCTGCTGCAATCGGAACGCTATGGCCTAAAAGCTCCTAGTGGTACCTGGGCCAAGGAATTGGTACACACGCTGCGCTCGGAAATTTTGGTCAGAAAAGGTTCTCCAATTAAGAGTTGGAAAGATCTAAAAGGCAAGTCGATTTCGATTCAGAGCCCCACTTCGACTACCGGCTACATCTTCCCCATTGCTGAGTTAAAGCAGAAGGGTTTTGACGTTAAGCGTAATTGCAAGTTGGTTACCGTTACAGGTCATGACCAGGGTGTGCTCAACGTTTTGAACAAGGATGCCGACGCTGCCTTTGTCTTCGAGGATGCCCGCAACAACGTCTTGAAGGACAATCCCAAGATTAAGTCGCAGGTTGTGCCGATTTACTACACGCGCCCTATTCCAAACGACACCATTTCGGTTTTGCCAAGCATGTCCAAATCATTCCGGGATAAATTGGCCAAGGCCTTCATTGCCATTGGCAAGTCTAAAGAAGGCAAGAAGGTAATTGAGAGTGTCTATGACCAAGAAGGCTACATTAGAGCCAAGGATAGTGACTACAACATTGTCCGCAAGTACCAAAAGATTGCCGAAGAAGTTAAGAAGTAGAAAAAGCTAGTTGCTCTTTTAATTTAGCAATGGATATATCACTGAACGCACTAGTTTGCCAGAAAAGCCAAGCTAGCCGCTGGTATCAGTAATGACGTTGAAAATAGTTTGCCGGCTAAATCGCGCCAGCCTAGTTCTTATAACCCAGCTGATATTCTTACTACAGATAATATTAAAGTTGGTGTTGATGTAGCTAATCGTGATGAAGCCCTTAAGTACTTAGCCGATCTAGCAGTTAAAAATAATTTAGCTGGCGACCGAGATCTGGTTTTGACAGCTTATTTAAAGCGAGAAAAAGAAAGTACAACAGGAATGACTGATGGCTTCGCCATTCCTCATGCACAATCATCTACAATTACTAATTCAGCCATGTTAGTACTAAAACTTAAAAATCCAGTTGAATGGAATTCACTAGATGGACAAAAGATTGATACAGTAATTTCATTTTTAATTCCGCAAGTAGATAGTAATGAGCACTTAAAGTATCTTTCTAATACTGCTAAGTTGCTAACGCATTCAGACTTTATGGCTAAATTAAAAGCGGCTCAAACGCCGCAGGCAATTAAGACTCTATTTGCAGAGCAGTAACATAAAAGAGACCACAATGTGATATAACTTCCAATTTTAGGGGCATAGCTCAGCTAGGTCTCTTTTTTTATTTGAAACGGTAATTTTCAATATGCTGCATATATTTTTGCCGGCGTGGCAGTTTAGACACAGTGATTCCACCAAAGTGCAGCCAGTGTCGATCTTTCATGCCCAATTGTTTCAGAGTTTGGTTGATAAAGATACGCTTGATTGCATTACCATTGAATAAACGAATATAAAATTTAGGCGACGTAGAAGTGGTTAGCACATAGGTATGCATAATATTGGTCAGTTCACCATGAACACCTCTGATGGAAGTGGTATGCGACAAGCCTTCGCCTTCTTTCATCACCTTATCGATAAAACCTTTAAGCATGCCGGGAATACTATTCCACCACAAAGGAGTAATAAAAATCACGGTAGATGCTCTTTGGAGAAGCTGCAAGTATTTTTTGACTAAGGGGTCGTGGGTGCCACCAGTGTGGAATAAACGGAGTTCCTCCTTGTCATAAATGGGATTGAAATTTTCTTCATATAAGTCAATCACATGATAAGGTCTATGCTGTTTTTGTAAACTAGCTTCAACTCTTTGTAGAATGGCATGGTTAAAGCTTTTTTCGTAAGGATGGCAATAAATTATTAAGGTATTCATTTTTGTTATGCTCTCTTCATCATTTGCAGTAGTGTTGTTCGAACTAGGTCTTGGTCGTAAGTTGTAACTTTATTCTTAATTAAGAACGAATATCCTTGGATAAAAGACCAGATTTGCGTAAAAAAGTCTTGACTGCTTAAACTAGACTGGTAATCGATTTGGTTGATAATTATTCGGATCTTTACCAAAAAAGGTGAGTTGCTGTCGGCTTCTTTTAAGATGGCACTAGCCTGATCATTAAAGAAAAGAAAGTCCATAATATTGGGGTGGAGTTGTACTTCTTTGACAAAATAATCAGCAACTTGTAAAAGTTGCTGTTCGGGTATATTTACAGTCAAGGTCATTTTATCTGCGAACTCTTGTGATAATTTTGCCGTCACTTTTTGGAAGAGTTCTTCTTTACTCGCAAAATGCTTGTAAAATGCACCGGTAGTTAATCCAATTGCCTTGGTCAACTTGCGCAATGATAAATTGTGATAATTTTGCTGATCAATAACCGTAATGGCTTTTTTAATCAATTGTTCTTCTGTTTGTTCCATCCTATTCCCTTTCAGATAACGGTGTTCTCTTTTTATGATAACACCGTTACCTGAAAAGTCAAATTTTTCCAAACAAAAAGCCTCCCAGTATGGAGGCCAAGGATAGCTACTTATTTTTCAATCTTTTTGGCTGCATTCATTGCTGCCATAATAGAAGGGTTTTTAGAATGGCAGTCCTTGATCATTTGCAGGTCTTTTTCATCCAATTTAACTTCATATTTAGTCATTATAAACATCCTTTCTGCAAAAATATAATTTTACTATAGCACTTTTTGCTGAAATAAAAGATAAAAGTGACAAATCATTATTTCATTTATGTTACAGAACATTCTTCAGTCTAGACCATTTGCACAATGCAAACAAGCGTTCTTGTATAAGACAAAGATTGTCAAAAGCATTGCTGTTATGCTATTTAAACGTTTAGACTTTTTGCCTGCTCACATATTACAAGTGTGACATACCAAGTGAGAGTAGTAATCTTTTCTTAAAGGTTGAGTGACCTTTCTGTTATGGTTCTGCAACTTTAACGCTGTAGTATGTAGGCAATCGAATTGATTAGAAGCTTGATGTTTTTTTATTTGAATTGCACAGGCACTGATTTTTATTAAGGAGAGAATTTTTTGAAGGTAAAATCTATCTTAGGTGAAGTAGCAACGGTGGCAGCATTATCTGCTTCAGGCGTTGCGGTTATCAACAGTGTTAAGACAAATACAGTCCACGCGGCAACAATGGAAAATGACGCAGCAGTTGTAACTGTAAATTACGTTGATGGCAACGCAATTCGTGTCTGGGACAGCTATAAGCAACCCCAAGCTACTGGGCAAGTTTTACCAAGTAATTCTTCTTGGAAAGTCATTAAAACCGCTTATGACAAGAAGGGCCACAAGTGGTACGACTTGGGTAAAAACCAATGGGTTAAGGCTAAATATGTTAACAAGGGTTACCATGCAGCCAATGAAGCAACTGCTTCAGAATCTGACGGTGTAGAAGCTGCTGCTAACAATGTAGAAGCTACCGCTACTAACCAAAATTATGCAGCTGTCTCTACTGATTCAGAATCAGGTGCTAAGGCTTGGATTGCTAGTCATGAATCTGGTGGCTCATACAGTGCACAAAATGGCCAATACATCGGAAAATACCAGCTGTCATCTTCCTACCTAAACGGTGATTATTCTGCTGCTAATCAAGAACGAGTTGCGGATAATTATGTTGCAGGTCGCTATGGCTCATGGGCTGCTGCCAAGCAATTTTGGCAAGCTAATGGCTGGTACTAACCTAACCATTAAAATAAATAACAAGATAATATTCAAAAAGGGGCACTGGCGGTCTACGTCAGTGCCCCTTTTTCCTAGGTTGCTAATTAAAGTGGCATTAATTGTTAATAAGCTTTAAAATTAGAGATGAATTTATCAAAAACATTTAATAAAAATTACCCTTGGGGAAGAACAATGAAAAAAAGCAAATTAAAGCTATTCATCATTACCACAATCATGCTGTTTGCCATTCCTGTATCTACTATTAACGAACCTAATCAGGTTGTTGCTGCTGCTAATCAGGGCTATGTTAAAGTGCAGGCCAGTAAAAAGGTGCGACTGTACAAGCGTTCAGGTAAGCACTCCAACTTTTATGCTGTGCCTAAACATCGTTATCAATATAGCGCCAAGAAAAAAATTGGTAAAAAGCAGCGACTGGCTTATAAGATTGGCAACAATTCCCACTGGATTTTGGCTAAAGACGTTAAGGTGCTTGGCGTTCCCAAGTCTAAGACATACGTTCGAGCTCAATTAAAATTACCTGCAGGCTATACCCGGGCAGAATTGCTTAATGCCTATCAAGGCAAGCCGAGCAAGGCTTTTGTTAAGGCTGCAATGCAGGGGATGCAAAACAACAAGTTTAGTCGTATTAAGAGTGGCGAGAGCAAGTCCGATGATACGGAACAAGTTGACTTGAGCAACGTTACCTCCGAGCAGATAGATGCTTTGTCGACTTTTGCCTTGCGCTTGATCAATGAAGCCAGAAACGATTTGAATTTGTCGCCGTGGGTCCAAAGTGCCGGTACGCGCAAGTTGGCTGCCGATATTGCTTTGGAGTATGCCAAAGATAATAAGACAATTAAGGATGGGCACTATGTGCCGGGCATTGTGCGTGCGTGCAAGCAGAACGGATTAGTCCTTGATGACAACTATGTTGAAGACATGGCAGGTTTTTATAACCAAAATCCCACCATGTCAATGACAGAATTAAAGAAGAGCGTTTACTTTGGCCTAAAACAGATGATTTTTGGCTACACGGGAAGTGGTGAAGAGGGTCGCCGTAATCGGGATTATTATCTGGAATGGGAGCATGCAGGCGACCTGTTCAATACGCAGGGCACCTTGCATGATGGCGACTACAACTACTTTGGCTTTAGCCTGTCTCATACCAATAATATTTGTTCTTTGCACTTCATCAGTGTGCCTACCTATATCGTTAAGAATAAAAAATATATCGCAGGCTTTAAGCCATAATAGCTGGGAAGACATAAAAACTTAATTTGCAAGAAAAATATTTTCCTCTTGACTTGGGCTGCGTAATTTTTTATACTATTTTATGTTGAGCAATCAAGTAAAAGCTTAAATGGAATTGGGTTATAGCCAAGTGGTAAGGCACTAGTTTTTGGTACTAGTATGCGCTGGTTCGAATCCAGCTAACCCAATTGTTCTAGCGAACACCCAACCCGAAATAAGGCAGCTCTTATGAGTTGCCTTATTTTTATGCATTATTTGTGCAGATTTTAAAGTTAAAGTGAATTAGGAGACAATTAATCAGCCTTTTCTATTTGAAAAGTGGATAAATAGGGTTAAGATATCCACTATAATTACTTTTACATGTTGATAATTTAGTCGAGGTTTTAACAACAAAACTATGAAAAATAGTAACAATAAAACAGTCGTGTTTGGGCATCGAGGCTATCCAGCCAGGTATGCGGAGAACTCGCTTGAAGGTTTTCGCAGTGCCGTCACAAATGGTGCAGAAGGCATCGAGTTTGACGTTCATTTAACCCGTGATGGAATCCCCGTAGTCATGCATGACGAGCGGGTTGACCGTACGACTGATGGCACAGGCTACATTAAAGATTTCACTTTAAAAGACTTGCGGCAGCTGCACCTAGCAAATGGTGAACCAGTACCACAGTTGAGGGAACTGCTGGCCTTGCTTGAGGATCAGGATATCATAATTAATTTAGAATTTAAGACGGGCATTATCCATTATCCTAGAATTGAGCAAACCGTTTTAACCATGGTCAAAGAATTTCACTTTAAACACCCGCTTATTTTTTCTTCTTTTGATTATGTCACACTTAAAAACTGCCAGGAACTTGCGCCAGACCAGATCTATTGCTACTTGACGGATGAAGACGTGTCCAATTCAGCCAAGCTGATCAAGGAAAATCATTTTGCCGGTATTCATCCGGGCAAGCTGCTCTCCTCGCAAGAACCGATTACTCAGCGCATTTGGACAGTTGACGATCCGCAAGTAGCACGGCAATACTTTGAACAGCACGTTGCTGGCATCTTTACCAACAACTTTCCTGAAATGATCAAATTACGCAACCAAGTGCAGGGTTAATTGGACTTGGTTATAGATTAATCATTAATTAAAAAAAGATTGTAGAAAAACTTTTCCAGTCAGGGTATAATTGGGTAACAAATGGAAGGTTTGGTGAAAATATGGTTGATTTAAGTAAGTATATGAAGAAGGGTCTTGCAGATGCCCCTTCTAATCCGATTTTAAAGTTTGCTGATTATGCCAGCAAAATCCCTGATGTTGTTAAGTTTACTCTGGGCGAGCCAGACTTTAATACTCCGGACCACATTAAAGAGGCGGCCAAAAAGTCGGTTGATGCCAACCACTCACACTATGCTCCGTCTAATGGGACCATGGAGTTGCGGAAAGCTGCCAGTGACTTTTTAGACCGGAAGTATGGGCAAAAGTATGATCCAGCAACCGAGGTCTTGGTGACTAATGGTGTGACAGAATCAATTTTTGATACAGTCATGGCAGCTCTAAACCCAGGGGACATAATGGTAGTGCCAACACCGGTGTTTCCACTCTATATGGGTGACGCCCGCTTGATCAATGCGGGCGTTAAGGTCGTTGAGGTGGACACTTCAGCAGACCAATTTAAACTGACACCTGCAAAACTAGAAAAAGTACTTGATCAGTATGGTGATCGGGTACGCATGCTAGTGATGAACTATCCTACTAACCCGACTGGTACTATGTACCGTCAAGATGAACTAAATGCCTTGGCTGACGTCATCCGGAACAAGCCAATTTTTGTCGTGTGTGATGAAATATATAGCGAACTCAACTATGACCTGCCACATGCTTCAATGGAGAAGACCCTGCACGAGCAAGTGATTTTGATGAATGGAGTTTCCAAGGCCTGGGCAATGACGGGCTACCGGATTGGAATTGTGTGTGCACCGCAAGATATCTTGGCACAAATTGCCAAGGTCCACCAGGCTGCTGTTACGACTGAACCAACGCCAATGCAAGATGCAGCAACTGAAGCCTTTAAACAGGGAATAGACGATGCTTTGCCAATGAAGGCAGAGTTCAAGAAACGGCGCGACGTCCTGTATACTGGCTTGAGTAAGCTAGGCTTTGACTGTGTTAAGCCCCAGGGAGCATTTTATATTTTTGCTGAAATACCAGCTGGTCTTGAGCAAGATGATAGCAAGTTTATTTATGACCTGGTTGACAAGGCACATGTTGCTGTCACGGCTGGCTCTAACTTTGCCAAAGGCGGGGAAGGCTACATTAGATTTTCTTACGCCGTTTCAATGGCGGAAATCGAAGAGGGACTGCGACGATTAAGGCAATATGTGCAAAAAAATCAGCAGTAATTTTGCGTAAATTTAGTCTTGCAATTATGCACGTTTTTGGGTAAGATAATTAACGTGCGTAACGGAGGAGTAGCGAAGTGGCTAAACGCGGCGGTCTGTAAAACCGCTCTCTCTGAGTTCGGCGGTTCGAATCCACCCTCCTCCATTATCATTGGGTTATAGCCAAGCGGTAAGGCACTAGTTTTTGGTACTAGTATGCGCTGGTTCGAATCCAGCTAACCCAATTAAATATAAATAAAAATTTAAGACAGTTGAACCAGCTGTCTTTTTTTGTTTATTTAGGCAGAAGTTGTATTTTGCTGATACAATTAGTTCACTAGTCTAATCTTATGATGAAGCTCCCATGACAAGAGAGGTCACATTTTTTCAAGCTTTAAGTTAGGTTCAGTTTTAACTATTAAGTGCAGAATGGGAGTACAATAGTAGCTAGTTTGCTTTTCAGTGAGAAGGGAAGATTATGGCGAGACTAATTAAGGTAGGAGCCGGTGGCGGAGAAATCAGTTGGTACAAGGCGCTCAAAGATCTGCGTGCTGACGACGTCCTGTCGCTCGAACCAGGATTTTATGAACTGCCACAGGGCCACAACTTTTCTGATATTACGATTAAGGGTACAGGTAGTCTGCCTGAAGACACCACAATCTTAGGCTACCTCAACGTTGATTCAGGTAGCCAGTTTGTTAATTTAGAAAACTTGTGTATCAACACCAATGATGATGCGAACAGCCTTTTTGTGCCAGCCGAGGCCAATACCTATCTAACGTTGCGCAATTGCGTGGTTAAAGGCTTTGGCGGTGACACGGCAGCCATCGCTGCCAATGGCAAAGTCACGCTTGAACTGTTTTCTACAATGGTTATTAATGGATCTGTCTCCTTATTTGCAGGTGCTGACTTTCGTCTGGAAATGAACGACTCGTCAATTGAAAATGTTTCTGATGACTTTGGTGCTTTGGCACTTGAAGGACATGGGACTGCAATTATTAACAATTCACGCATTCATGGCAGTATCGACACTTTCAACAAGACCAACGCTGAAATCGACCTCAATAATTCACGGGTTGACTCACTCCTGCTTCAGGGTCAAGTCTGGCTAAATATGCTTAACAGCCAGGTCCTATCTAGTGATGACACCTGTTTGTACTGTACAGATAACACCTGGGTCAATATAGTTGGCAGCAACTTTAAGGGCGGCGTCTACCTGGATAAAAAGCCACATGTGATTATCCAAAATAGTCAGCTCAACCGTTTGATTGCCGTGGATGAGGCTAAGATAACAATTGTTAATTCAATTATGGTCAACCATGCCGACTTCCAGGAAAATGTTGAGTGTACTGCTCGCCGCGTGACCTTTAATGGCGGCAGCGACTACCGCTACTTTTTGGCACTCAGCGATCAAGCACATTTAACGGGTCACGATCTTATTTTTAATTCCAATGGAGCTGACCTGGCGGTGAAAAACCAAGCTCGACTGCAGGCGAGCGTGATTGCCAGCAGCGACCAGTCGATTGCTGTTGAATGCAGTCGGGAGGCGCGGATTAATCTTTTGGGAATGAAGTGGACCGTTAAGAAGATTTAGGACAAAATGTCTAGTCTCTTTTGCTTGTGCAAATTAGACCAATTTAGATTATAATTAAGGGCATGTGGGAGGTGCACTATGAAAGAGCCAATGTACATCAAAATTCATAATCAAATTAAGCGTGATATTGAACATCATGTCTATCAAGTTGGTAGCCGGATTCCGTCCGAGCGGCAACTAGCTCAAAAATTTGGGGTTTCGCGTATGACCCTGCGTCAGGCCATTAAGACTTTGGAAGACGAAGGGATTCTGGAACAACGCTTGGGTAGCGGTACTTATGTCGCCAACCAGAAAGTCCAAGAGCGGATGTCTGGTATTATGTCCTTTACTGAAATCACCCATGCTAATGGTCAGATACCATCAAGCAAGCTAATTTCATACCGAGTTGGTCAACCTTCACTGTCTGAAACAGAGCGCCTGAAGCTAGGTGAAGGTGAAGAGGTTTTGCGCATGGAGCGTATTCGCTATGCTGATGAAGTTCCGATTTGTTATGAAGTTGTTAGCATCCCCCACCAACTTATTATGAATATGTCCAAGGCTGATATTTCTGCCCACTTATACCAAACTTTAGCCCGAAACGGCTACAAAATTGGCCGTGTGACCGAGCATATTTCAGCGGCTGTAGCTAATGAAAATGCAGCTCGCTTGCTCAATGCCAAAAAAGGCGAGGCCTTGATCACCCGCTTGCAGGTAACCGAGCTTTTAACTGGTGAACCATTCGAATATACGCGGGCCAGCTACGTAGCCGACCGCTTTGAATTCACCTTTTCTAAGTAAAAAACTCTGAATTAACTATTAAACAGTTGATTCAGAGTTTTTATTTGAGATCATTTTTAATTTTGGTAGTGGAGACCCCGGGTGTGCGCTCGAGGTAGATGACCTTGCAGTATGGCTTCAAGAAGTCGAACTTGCCCTGCCAGTCGTTGCCCATCACGAAGGTATCAATGTGATATTTTTCAATATCTGTCTTCTTTTGTTCCCAATTTTCTTCAGGAATGACTTCGTCAACATACCGGATTGCTTCCAGGATGTATTTACGATCGGCATAGCTGTTGTATGATTCCTTGTGCTTTTGCAGCTCGTTGAATTCATCTGTTGACAGTCCCACAATCAGATAGTCGCCCAGTTCTTTAGCGCGCTTAAGCAGACGCACGTGCCCATAATGCAGTAAATCAAATGTTCCGTAGGTGATTACTTTTTTCATTTAGCCATACTCCCTGATATTTAGTTAATAATATCATATTTATAGAAAAGGTTAAACATCTCCCGTGGCGGCCGATAGTTTGCTAAAATAAGAATATCAAGCACAAGGGGAGATTATCATGAACAAAGTGAAGGTTTTAGGCGTTGATTTTGATAACAAAAATTTTCAGCAGTTCCAAGCTGAATTTATTGCTCGAATTAATGCCCATCGTTCAACTCTTGTTGTTACTGCTAACCCGGAAATTGTAATGGCAGCTAATGAAAATCCAGAATTCATGAAAATTCTTAACTATCTGGCAGACTATATCACGCCTGATGGGATTGGCATTGTTAAGGGTGCCCGAATACTGAAAACGCCACTTAAGGAGCGTGTAACCGGCTATGACTTATTTAGCTGGTTAATGCAGCTCGCTGATGAACGCAAATTACGCGTTTATCTTATCGGCGCTAAGCCTAAGGTGATGGCAGCTGTCAAAGAGAAGGTTAAGCAGCAATATGGCAACATTCAGTTAGTCGGAGCAGAAGACGGCTATTTTAAAGAAGACTTGGAAGTCATTGCCTATCAGATTGAGCGCACAGCTCCTGACTTAGTATTTGCAGCTTTGGGTTCACCGCGCCAAGAACAGCTTTTGGCTCTTTTGCGCAAGGATAAATTAGCAGCCCTGATGATGGGCGTAGGCGGTAGCTTTGACGTTTTTGCAGGGGTGGTTAAGCGAGCACCAGAATTTTGGCAAAAGGCCCATCTGGAATGGCTATACCGCTTGCTGAAGAATCCTAGCCGTTTTAAACGAATGTTAGTGTTGCCTAAGTTTATAGCAGAAGTATACCGTTCAAAGAGGGAAAAAAGATAGCCATGAAAGTTTTGCATGTCAATGCCGGCCTTGAGGCTGGTGGCGGACTGACACATATTATCAACTTGCTGACCCAAGCCCAGCGTGCAGGTGAAGACTTTACCTTGCTCTGTCTTGCGGAAGGTCCAGTAGCTGAGGCCGCCAGAAAGGCCCATTTACGTGTACACGTTTTGGGAACGGCATCTCGCTATGACTTAACTGGGCTCAGCCAGCTGACTAGCTTTATTAACCACGGGAACTTTGATATCGTGCACACGCATGGTGCACGGGCCAACTTGTTTTTGGCATTAATCAAGCACAAGCTCAAGGCAAAGTGGTGCGTGACCGTCCATTCCGATCCCTACCTGGATTTTGCCGGTCGCGGTCTTTTGGGTCGCATTTTTACGGCTATTAATGTACATGCATTGAAAAAAGCAGACTGTGTCTTTGCTGTGACTAAGAGATTTGCACGGTTAGTTACGACCAAGGCTCAAGTTGATCCTAGTCGCGTGCACGTAATTTATAACGGCACTTTTTTTCATTCTAACAGTGAAATTCCGCTCAAGACTGAGCATCTGCATTTCAACCTAGTCAATGTTGCTCGCGCAGAAAAGGTAAAGGGCCAAGACTTGCTCTTGCAAGCACTAAAAAAACTTAACAACGCCAATGTCCACCTTTATATTGCTGGCGATGGCCCGCAGCTGCAATACTTGCGAGACTTATCGCAAGAGCTAGGGTTGGGTCCGCAGGTAAACTTGCAGGGCTTTTTAACGCAGACGCAGTTGACTGACCTGTACCAGAAGATGGATCTGGCCGTTTTGACATCGTATTCTGAAAGCTTTCCCTTGGTCTTATTAGAGGCTAGTGATAACCTATTGCCGCTCTTATCAACTAATGTAGGCGATATTGAAGTAATGATTCCAGATGACCAGCATGGCCTTGTTGCCCAAGTTGGCAGTGTTGATTCTATTGTCGCTGCACTGGAGAAGGCGACTGCCATGCCACAATCCGAATTACAGGCAATGTCCCTATGTGAAAAAAGTTACGTTGCCAAGCATTTTTCACTGGACCAACAGTTGACTAGTATTATGCAGGTCTATGTGGGGCTTTGTGCAAGTTAACTAAATTGTCTAAGAAGGCCCAAGCGGTTATAATAAAACAAAATTAGTTGGAACTAAGTTAAGAGGATATCATGTTTTATCAAGAACTAGACCAGGATGATTCGTTAATCCTGCATACTGACCTGTACGAAATCAATATGATGTACACGTACTTTAAAAAGGGAATTGCAGACCGGCACGCTGTTTTTGAAGCCTATTACCGAACTGAACCTTTTGGTAATGGTTATTCGGTTTTTGCAGGGTTGGAGCATGTGATTTTGTACCTGCAGCGCCTTAAGTTTAAGGAAAGCGACTTGTCCTATTTAAAGGAAAAAGTTGGCTATGATGACGACTTCATTGAGTATCTGCGCAACTTTGAGATGAAGCTAACAGTGCGGTCAATGCGCGAGGGTGAAATTGTTTTTGCCAATGAGCCTTTAATTCAGGTAGAAGGCCCCCTGGCCCAGTGTCAACTGGTTGAAACAGCAATCTTAAACATTGTTAATTTTCAGACTTTATTGGCCACTAAGGCGGCACGCGTAAAATTGGCGGTACAAGATGACCAAGTCATGGAGTTTGGTACCAGACGGGCACAAGAGGCTGATGCAGCGTTGTGGGGTACGCGAGCTGCTTATATCGGCGGCTTTGACGCCACTAGCAATGTCCGAGCAGGCAAGCTCTTTGGCATTCCAGTTTCTGGAACGCATGCACACTCATTAGTTGAAGCCTTTGGCAGTGAGTATGACGCCTTTAAGGCATATGCGCAGACGCACCGCGATTGCGTTTTCCTGGTTGATACCTATGACACGATCAGGAGTGGCGTACCTAATGCCATCAAGGTTGCCGATGAAATGGGCGACAGGATTAACTTTCAAGGGGTGCGGGTTGATTCTGGCGACATGGCTTATATCTCCAAGCAGGTGCGCCGTGAACTTGATAATGCAGGTTATCCAAATGCTAAGATATACGCTTCAAATGATTTGGATGAAACGACCATCACGAGTTTGAAAATGCAGGGTGCCAAAATTGATGTGTGGGGAATTGGTACCAAGTATATTACAGCTTACGACCAACCTGCCCTTGGTGCTGTCTATAAGTTGGTATCGGTTGAAGGTGAAAACGGCCAAATGCGTGATACGCTAAAGATTTCGGCCAATGCGATTAAGGTCTCCACTCCAGGTAAAAAGCAAGTGTGGCGAATTTCGGCCAATACCCAAAAGAAGAATGAGGGAGACTGGATTGCACGCAGTGGTGTTGACCCACGCCAGTTTGATTCACTTTACATGTTTCATCCCCAGTATACCTATATCAATAAGGTGGTAACGGATTATACAGCTGAACCACTGTTAAAAGAAATCTTTCAAGATGGACAATTAGTTTATGACCAACCTAAGCTGGCTGACATTAAAAAGTTCTGTGCAGCCAATTTGGATGGCTTATGGGATGAGTACAAGCGCAGCCTGAATCCGCAAGAGTATCCAGTTGATCTGTCTCAGGACTTGTACGATAGCAAGATGGACTTAATTCAAGATATCCGGCGCAATATCAGGAAAAGAGGTTTTAATAAATGAGACCACTGCAAAAAGAAATAATAGCCTATGAGCACGTATTGACTGAAATTGATCCGCAAAAAGAAATAAGACGGTCAATTGACTTCTTAAAGGATTACCTAAAAGCAAATCCATTTTTAAAGTCTTATGTTTTAGGAATTTCAGGTGGGCAAGATTCAACCTTGACGGGTAAACTTTGTCAATTAGCAATTGCGGAAATGCGGCAAGAAACCGGTGATTCGACCTATCAATTTATTGCTGTTCGCCTGCCATATGGCGTGCAGGCTGATGCTCAAGATGCAGCTGATGCGGTAGCCTTTCAAGAGCCTGACCAAGACTTGGTTGTAAATATAAAACCAGCTGTTGATGCACTCGTTGACAGTCTAAAAGCGGCGGGAGAAGAAATTACCGACTTCAACAAGGGCAACATTAAGGCTCGTCAGCGTATGGTAGTCCAATACGCAATTGCAGGGGCCAATCAAGGGGCAGTTGTGGGCACGGACCATGCGGCGGAAAACTTCTCGGGCTTTTACACCAAGTATGGTGATGGAGCTGCTGACTTAACCCCGCTTTTTCGTTTAGACAAGCAGCAGGGCAAGCAGATGCTCAAGGAATTGGGCTGTCCTGCCCACCTCTACTTGAAGGCACCAACGGCAGATCTAGAAGAAGACCAACCGGATTTGCCAGATGAAGAAGCTTTAGGCGTGAGCTACCAAGACATCGATGCTTACCTTGAGGGCCATGAGGTACCGCAAGCTGCAGCTGAGCAGATCGAAGCCTTGTGGCAAAAGAGTAAGCACAAGCGTCACCTGCCAGTGACGGTCTTTGATGATTTTTACCGTAAATAAAGCTTAAAAGCCTAGTAAAATATTTTTCTGAATAAGTAAGAAAAACATTATGCTTGCTTATTCCTCTTGTTAGATTTCCAATTTATTTGATTAATAATACTTTGCTAAGTTAAAATAAAAATAGAATATTTTAATAAAACTATTGCTGTATGTTAAAATATAGCAATAGTTTTTTTATTTAATTGAAAGAGAAGCGCAATGACACTTAAGAGTCTTTTTAAAGTCAACCTTTTGCGGGGAAGTCTGTTGCTAATTATTTACCTTATATATTCTTATACAGGGACCGCAGCGGCATACCTCTTTAGGTATGCCTTAAACGCATTAACACATAAAGACCTGGCAACTTTTTTATACTGGTGCAGCGTTGAAATATTGGTTGCCATTGTGAGCAGCTTGCTCTTGGCTATTAGCACTTACCTGTTTAACAAGCAGATTCAACAATATATCCATGTCCTCAGAGACAAGATTCTCCATCATTATTATCACAATGGCGATGGAGAAGTTGCCGAAATGCAGAACATTTTAAATAATAACATGAAGATATTGACGGATGAATATGCCAAGCCGTGGATTCTTATCTTAAGCAGCAGCTTAATGCTTTTGATGTCTATCGGTGTGTTGTTTTCCATGCACTGGACGCTGGTCATAGCGACAGTCATCACTTGTGTCATAGTGCTTGCTCTGCCGCAATTGACCTCAAAAATCACCACACGTGCAACTAAGGCAGCTTCCCAGAAAAATGCCGTCTTTTTAAAGACGGTTGCTGATTGGTTCAGTGGACTGGGCGTGCTGCGCCGCTATCATGCAATCAACCGACTGCAGCGTGCACTTAAGCAGGATAGTTCTACTCTTGCCAATGCTAGCAAGAACAAGCAAAAAGCCCTGAGCATTGCAGACGGACTAAACGGATTAGGCAATTCAATTGGTCAAGTCGGCATTATCCTTTGGGGTGGGCTGCTTTTCTTTCACCACCAACTAGACCTAGGTGGTTGGCTTGTCGCGGGTAGTTTTGCCTCTTCCATTTTTGATGAGCTATGGGACGTAATTGACTCTGTTACTCAGATAAAGGCCACTAAAGACCTGCGCACCGAGCTGCACGCGTTGACTCTGGACACTGAAACAGATAATGAAGAGGACGCTTCTCCTGTTGCCATCAGCGTAAAGGGTTTGGTGATAAATTACGGGGACCACCAGATAAGGTATCCAGATTTTACAATTAAGGCTCGCGACAAAGTCCTGCTTAGTGGAGACTCGGGCACCGGCAAGTCGACCCTTTTTAAGGCCATCTTGGGCAAGTTGCGGCCTGCGGCGGGCGCCATTGAATATTACAATGAAAAAAGTGAATTGATTGCGCCCAATTACAGACAGATTGGTTATGTAGCCCAGGACGGCATTCTTTTCCCTGACACAATTGCAAATAACGTGACAATGTTTCGGCACTATCCCGAAAGTCAGCTAAATACGGTAATTGATTCGGTTGAACTAACTGACGATCTGGCCAAGTTTCCCCAAGGCGTAAACACGACTATCAACCTCGATACCCCCAACGTATCTGGCGGTCAAAGACAAAAAATTATTTTGGCAAGAGCCGAGTTAAAAAGACAAGATATATTGCTGCTAGACGAACCAACTAGTGCGATCGACAGCGAGGGTAGTACCAAGATTATCAAGTCACTGCTAAAAAGCGATCAGACCGTGGTCATGATTGGCCATAATTTGCGCCCGGACGTGCAGGAATTATTTGACTACCGGATTAACTTGAGCAGGTAAGCGGGAAGGAAATTTATGAAAATCAAAGATTTGGGGCATGTAAATCCGCTAAGTTTTATCAGTACCATAATAGTTAGACTGCTAGTCCCTGCTTTAGCCTTGTTAGACGCGCAGGTTGGAATATACCAGGTCAATGCTATTCAACAGGTTAATTTGCCCAAGTTTTTAAAGCTAACGGCTCTATCTTTTGTCTTGCTAGTGGTCAGTTACTTGGTAGAATATCTATTTGACTATATCTTAGCGAAGCAAAAAGAGCGCTATAAAATGGTTTTGAGGGCCAAAATAGTTGACCACCTCTGTTACACCAATCAGGAATATTCGATTGCCCAAGTACAGAACTTTTTGACAAACGACTTGGTCCAGGGTGAAGAGAACTATCTTGATGCTTTTTTCGATTTTGTTGGGGGCTTGGGCTACGTTGTTTCTGCTTTAGTTTTGCTGTTTACCATCCATTGGACCATGCTAGTTGTTATTTCTTTGATGGTAATCATATCATTGCTTTTGCCCAAGCTAATAGAAAAACCGCTGCAAAGAGCGATGATGGGCATTTCTGACAGCAACAAAAAATATCTTGATACAATAAGAAAATGGCTGACGGGAATAGATGAGCTACAACGATATTTTTCTGGCAGTCACCTTTTTGCAGTATTAAGCAAATCTTCGCAAAAATTAGAACAGGCTAATGTTAAGGAGGTTCAGGTCAATCAATGTCTCAGCTTTGTTAATGAAGTTATTGCACAACTTATGATGCTATTGCTATATGCTGTAACAGGCTATCTGATTGTATCTAAGCAAATAGCTTTTGGCGTGATTTCAATCGTTCGTGACCTTAAATATTATTTAAGCAGCGGTATTGAGGCGATTACCGCGGCCCGTGGGGCCATGGTTGGAGCCACCAGTCTTAATAGGCAGATTGAAAATTTGTGCTTGCCAATTGGTAGGCATGAAGAATCCGGTGCAGATTTAGGGGAAGTAGATGAAATTGCCACGGCTGGTTTGCAAATGGCTTTCCCGAATGGTGAGAGCATGCAGATGCCCGATATTAAAGTTAAACCTGGCCAAAAAATATTATTAACGGGTGAGTCGGGCGTAGGCAAATCAACCCTGCTTAAAATCCTGGCCGGTGAACTCACGCCCAGTTCTGGTCGCGTGATATATCGCGGGCGACAAGGCAGTCTAACGCATCCTGATTTAAGTACAATCGGATACTTGCCTCAAGACGCGATTCTGTTTCCCGCCAGCATAGTTGACAACATAACCATGTTTGACGAGCGCTTGGCCCCACTGGTGCCAGGATTGGTTGAAGACATGCAGCTGCAGCAAGACATTGAAGAGCAAAAGTTAAGTTTGCAAACAAAACTTGATTTAAATAAGACGAATATTTCTGGTGGACAAAGGCAAAAAATAGTTTTGGCACGTGCGCTAATTCATCAGAATAGAGTAATTTTGATTGATGAGGGAACCAGTGCGATTGACGCACAGGCAACTATAAAAATCTTACATAAAATTATGATGACAGACACCAGTGTGGTCTTCATTGCACATAATTTAAATCAAGAAATGAAACAACTCTTTGATTGCGAATTCCATTTACTAAAAAATAATAGTAAAAATTTAAGTCTGACCGTGAAATCATTGACTCGTGAAAACGATGGCTTTTCACCTCAAAGCAGTTAACAAACTTGTGTTTTGTATTTAAGGCATGGGCAAACTTTTAGGCGAGCCCGTGCTTCAACCATGTAATTTGGGGCTAAGGCCCCGCGTTGGCAATGGACATCATTGAAAGTGGTTAACGCAAAGGAGAACGAACATAATGATTAGAAAATGCAAGACGACTGACGCTGGCGTCATTCAGCGCCTCAACCAAAAAGAGCTGGGCTACGATTATTCTCCGGCCAAGACCGCTGAGAATTTAGCCAGATTGCTGAAGGATGAAGCACACCACACAATCCTGGTTTATGTGGATGATGCTGCAGGCAAGGTGGCCGGGTACGTGCACGCTGCGCTGTACGAGGAGACGTATTTTGCCCCGATGATTAACATCATGGCCCTGGCAGTCGACAGTGCCTATCAAAAGCGTGGCATCGGTTCTAAATTGATGCTTGAAGTGGAGCGCTTGGCCCGGGCGGCGGGGATTAGCGCAATCAGGCTCAATTCGGGCGAAAGGCGTACTGGAGCACACTGGTTTTACGAGCACTTGGGCTATGTCAGCAGCAAGAAGCAAAAAAGATTTGGCAAGGAATTGATTTAGCAATCAAAATTGTGGTCTAAGGCCCCGCGGCACCCGTTATAGCAACTTAATTATTGACAAAGCTGGTGCAAGTAGTAAAATTACTCTTGACTTAAGACATGTTTTTTAAGCAGATAGTTCACAGAAAGAGCCAGGCGTTGAGAAGGCTTATTGTCACTTAAAAAATGCTCCTTAGGGTTAAGATTAAGATAATTAAGAGGTAACAAACACTGTTGCAATTGAGGTGGTACCGCGTTTCGAAGCGTCCTTAAGTAAAGCAATGGTGTTTTTTATTTTGATCAAAAGGAGAAATAGTGATGAAGAAACTGACGAGTTCAGAATTTAGACAAATGTTTTTGGACTTCTTCAAAGAACACGACCACATGGTCCTGCCGAGCCAGTCCCTGATTCCGCAGGATGATCCGACGCTGCTCTGGATCAACTCGGGCGTGGCGACGATGAAGAAGTACTTTGACGGATCTGTTGTGCCCCAAAATCACCGCATTGCCAGTTCGCAGAAGTCAATCCGAACTAATGATATTGAAAATGTTGGCAAGACTGCTCGTCACCAGACCTTTTTTGAAATGTTGGGCAATTTTTCTGTTGGCGACTACTTTAAAAAAGAAGCTATTGCATGGGCGTGGGAATTTTTAACTAGTCCCAAATGGCTTGACCTAGACCAAGAAAAACTCTATTGTACGGTCTATCCTAAGGATACCGAAGCACAGAAAATCTGGCTTGAAGTGGGCATGCCTGAAGACCACATCGTTAAATTAGAAGAAAACTTCTGGGATATTGGTGAGGGTCCATGTGGTCCCGATTCTGAAATTTTTTATGATCGCGGCCAAGAAAATAACGACGTAGCAGAGGATGACCCGGAAAACTTCCCTGGTGGTGAAAATGCCCGTTACCTAGAAATTTGGAACATTGTCTTTTCCCAATATAACCACTTGGCAAATGGCAAGTATGTTGACCAGCCCCACAAAAACATTGATACGGGAATGGGTCTTGAGCGCGTTTTGTCGATTCTGCAGGATGCACCGACCAATTTTGAAACCGACCTCTTCTTGCCAATTATCCATGCCACCGAAAAGATGACTAAAAACAAGACCTATGGCACAGATGCGGCTGCTACAACAGCCTTCAAAATTATTGCTGATCATGTGCGGACAGTCAGCTTTGCAATTGCGGATGGCGCACTGCCATCTAACACAGGTCGTGGGTACGTGCTGCGCCGTCTGATTCGCCGAGCCGACTTAAACGGTCAACGCCTAGGTATCAAGGGCTCTTTCCTCTATCAGTTAGTGCCAGTGGTGGGTGAAATTATGGCCAGTCACTACCCAGAAGTAACCAAGCAGAAGGACTTTATTGCCAAGGTTATAAAAAATGAGGAGGAGCGCTTCCAAGAGACACTTGATTCGGGATTGACTCTACTAGATGACTTGATTAGTGCTGCTCAAGAATCAAGCAGCAAGACCATTGCAGGCAAGGATGCTTTCAAACTCTTTGATACATATGGTTTTCCATATGAATTGACCTTTGAAACAGCCCAGGATGCTGGCCTAAAGGTTGATCAAGAGGGCTTTAAAGCTGAAATGAAGGCCCAAAAAGAGCGTGCTCGAAACGCCCGGGGCAACCTGCAGTCAATGGGTGCCCAAGACGAAACATTGATGAGCATAAAGGACAAGTCGGAATTTGAATACGGGGTATACGAAGAAAAGCACGCCCAATTGGTTGACATTATTGTAGATGACAAACTGGTTGACCGTGCTGACGGTGACCAAGCTACTTTGATCTTTGACAAGACGCCATTTTATGCTGAACGTGGTGGCCAGGTGGCTGATCAGGGCAACATCTATAATCAAGAGGGTGACTTGGTTGCTCAGGTTGTGGACGTCCAACACGCGCCTAACGACCAGAATATGCACTTTGTAGACGTGGTTTTACCACTCCAAAAGGGTGAGGAATACACACTCAAAATCGATCGGTCACGCCGAGAAGGCAACCGTCACTCTCATACAGCCACGCACTTGCTGCATGCAGCCTTGCGGTCAGTTTTGGGTGAGCATACGCATCAAGCCGGCAGTTTGGTTGAACCTGATTATTTGCGCTTTGACTTTACTGCAATAGAGCCACTGACTGCTAAGGAAATTAAGTCAGTTGAGCAACTAGTTAACCAAAAAATTTGGGCTGCAATTGACGTTGAAACGACCATCACTGATCCTGAAAGCGGGAAAAAGATGGGCGGATTAGCCTTGTTTGATGGCAAATATGGCGATAAGGTCCGTGTGGTCCAGATGGGCGACTTTTCAAGCGAGTTTTGTGGTGGTACCCACTGCAGCAATACCAACCAAGTAGGTATTTTTAAGATTATTTCCGAGTCCGCTATTGGTGCAGGCCTGAGAAGAATTGAAGCAGTTGTTTCGAAGAGAGCATATGAGTATTTGGCAGATCGGTCTGAATTGCTAGATCAGATTCAGGCTGAAGTCAAGTCAACCAAGCCTGAAGATATTACCGTAAAAGTAGAAAGTTTGGAGCAAGACTTGCATGCCAGCCAAAAACAAGTTGAAGATTTGAACCGCAAGATTAATCAAATCAAGGCGGGCTCAATTTTTGCTAATGTGCAGCAAGCTGGTAACTTGTCGATTATTGCCCAAAAAGTTGATGTTAATGGGATGAATGATTTGCGTGAACTGGCAGATACCTGGAAGGGTTCAGCCAAGTCGGATGTTTTGGCTTTAGCTGCTGCAAATGACGGCAAGGCCAATATGATTATCAGCTTGAATGATAAGGCCTTGGCTACAGGTCTAAAGGCTGGTGACCTGATTAAGCAGGTTGCGCCGCTCTTTGGCGGTGGCGGCGGCGGTCGCCCCAACCTGGCACAAGCCGGTGGAAAGAATCCTGCAGGTCTTGACCAAGCTATTGCAGCCGTTGTTGCAGCTGTTACCAAGAATTAATTAATTGAGTTTGTGCTGTTTTTCAAGTAGAATTGTGCTAGGAGGAATAATTATGAGTTCGCTAGATAAGACAATGCATTTTGAATTTAATGAGAATAAAAACAAGAACGTTTATGATACTCTTCAAGATGTTTACAATGCCCTTGAAGAAAAGGGCTATAACCCAGTCAATCAGATTGTCGGCTATTTACTGTCTGGCGATCCAGCATATATTCCGCGGCATAATGATGCCCGCAACTTGATCTTAAAGCATGAGCGTGACGAGATTATTGAGGAACTGGTAAAAAGCTACCTCGGTAAAGATAAATAATGCGGCTAATAGGTTTAGATGTTGGATCAAAAACAGTAGGCGTTGCGATCAGTGATGAATTAGGCATAACTGCGCAGAAGCTGGAGACAATCTCAATTGACGAGGAAAGCTACAATTTTGGCATGCGTCCTCTTAAAAAGATTGTCCGCAAATATCATCCCGATGGTTTTGTTCTGGGCTTACCCAAAAATATGGATGGCACTTCTGGAAAGTCAGTGGCGCGTAGCAAGGCATACGGCGACCGACTAATAGCCAAGTTTGACTTGCCTGTTTATTACTCGGATGAGCGCCTTACCACGGTTGAATCACGTCGCATTTTAGTTGAAGAGGCTGGGATGCATAATCGGCACCAGCGTAAGGAAGTTATTGACCAAATGGCTGCTGTTTTGATTTTGCAGAATTATTTGGACCTAAACCGAAAGGATTAACATGACACAAGAAGTACAAGGCGATGCCCGCCAAATTACCCTGGTAGATGAAAAGGGTAATGAAGAATTATATGAAATTTTATTTACTTTCCATTCTGATGATTATGACAAGTCATATATCTTGCTTTATCCAGCTGCAGTCGGTGACGATGAAGAAGTTGAGGTTCTTGCATTTAGCTATGATACCGATGCTGCTGGCGATGTGACCAGTAGCGATTTGCATGAAATTGAAGCAGATGAAGAATGGAACATGGTTCAAGGCGTACTGAACACGTTTTTGGACGATGACCGGTTGAGTGGTGAATAAGAAGAGAGACTGGCTGAGCCAGCCTTTTTTATTAAAAGAGAAAAATTGTAAGAATGAATGATAAGATACTGACAACTTTAGAATTTGCCAAAATAAGAGAAGAATTGCAGCAACTAGCAGTAACTTTACCGGCTAAAAGAAAAGCAGCGGCTCTTACGCCAAGCAGCAACTTTGAACGAGTAGAGTTGGCCCTGAAGCAAACACTGACTGGCAGCAATCTATTGCGGATAAAAGGGCAACTTCCCTTAGTTAATTTTTTAGACGTGGCCCCCAGCACCAAGCGACTGCGGATCAAGGCTAACCTGAATGCTCAAGAATTGGGCAACATATTGCTAATCTTGACACTGGCTAGTGATGTCAACAACTATTTAGACGATGTCGATGAAAACGACATCGACTTGTCAGCAATTAAAGATATTTTGACTGACTTAGCAGTTCCAGGTCCACTTTTTAGCGAGCTCAAAAAGTCATTGGACTTTGATGGCGAAATATTGGATACTGCTTCAAGCGCTTTGACACGCTTACGCCGTGAGTTGAAAAGCAATGATGAAGAGGTTAAGCGTCGTATGGACGACTACCTCAAGGGTGGCAGCAGCAAGTACCTTTCAGAGCAGATAATTACTGTTCGTGATGAGCGCTATGTTATTCCAGTAAAGCATGAGTACCGCAACAAGTTTGGCGGGGTAGTGCATGACCAAAGTGCCAGTGGACAGACGCTTTTCATTGAGCCTAGTGCTGTACTTAACCTGAATAACCGCCAGCAAAATTTACTTGCTGAAGAAAGGCGAGAGATTCACCAGATTTTGCGGCACCTGTCTGATACAGCGCGAGTAGAAGTAGATACTCTTGATGCAATTGCTTCTGCCTTGAGTGCGCTTGATTTTGTCCAAGCCAAGGCCAAACTTGCACGCCAAATGCAGGCTACAGAACCCAAACTAACAAGGGATTGTTCTTTGGCATTCATCAAGGCTCGTCATCCTCTGATCGATGTTAAGGAGGTTGTAGCTAACGATATTCGGCTGGGCGAAGACTTTGACACAATATTGATCACGGGACCAAACACTGGAGGAAAGACAATCACGCTAAAGACAGTAGGCTTGCTTCAATTAATGGCGCAGTCTGGTCTCTTTATTCCAGCAGCAGAGGGCAGCAGAGCCGCTGTTTTTGAGGATATCAGTGCTGATGTGGGTGATGAACAGTCAATCGAACAGTCCCTCAGTACTTTTTCTTCGCATATCAACAGCATTATCAAGATGATAAAACGGGTTAATGACAAGACCCTGGTTTTAATCGATGAAATCGGTGCTGGAACAGATCCAGAAGAAGGAGCCAGTTTAGCCATTAGCATCTTGGATTTTTTGCGTCGTCAAAAAGCCAAGATCATCGTGACTACACACTACCCGGAATTAAAGCTGTATGGCTACAACCGCCCCCGAACGACTAATGCTTCAATGGAATTTGATGTGGCCACTTTATCCCCTACCTACCGCTTGCAGATGGGTATTCCTGGTCACAGCAATGCCTTTGCCATTGCTCGTCGCTTGGGAATGCGGGAAGATGTGGTCAAAAATGCTCAAAACTTAATGTCAAATGAGAATGTTGATATTAACCAGATGATTGAAGAACTGACTAAACAAACAAAGGCAGCAATGGATGCTCGTATCCATCTGCAAACCAGTTTAGATCGTGGTCGAAAGCTGGAAGAGAAACTGCAGCAAGCGCTTGATTGGTACAACCAACGCGTACAAAAGCAGCTTGAGTTTGCCCAGGAAAGGGCTAATGAAGTAGTAGCCAAGAGCCGCAAAAAAGCAGAAAAGATTATTGACCAGCTTGAGCAACAAAAGGGCAATGTTAAGCAAAATGAGCTTATTGCAGCCAAGGGTGAGCTGAATCAGCTGGAACGGCAAAATGCTAGTTTAGCTCACAATAAAGTTTTGCAACGTGAAAAAAAGCGGCACCATGTTCAGGTGGGTGACCGGGTTAAGGTGCTGTCATACGGGCAAGTAGGAACAATTACGAAGAAATTGGCAGACCACCAGTATGAAATTCAATTAGGCATCATGAAGGTTAAAGTTAGCGATCGTGATGTCGAAAAAATCGGTGCAACGAAAGATGCAAAGCCGCAAGCAAATGTGCGTGCAGTCAGTGCTAGCAGACGTAGTAGTGCCAAAAGCGAGCTGGACTTGCGCGGGCAGCGCTATGATGAGGCAATGACCAACCTCGACCGCTATATTGATTCTGTCTTGTTGGCTGGGCTTGATGTGGTGACTATTATTCATGGCATCGGTACCGGTGCGATTAGAAAGGGCGTCTGGCAGTATTTGCGCTCCAGCAGCCACGTTAAGAGCTACAATTATGCACCAGCAAATGAGGGCGGAAATGGCGCAACAATTGTCCATTTAAAGTAGGAACAATCTACTTGTAAAAAGTAAGCTTGCTTGCTATAATTAAGCCAATCATAAGAAATAGATTTAATTGGGAGGTATATTCATGGTTGAGGAACTTACGGATCAGAACTTTGCGGAACAAACCAAAGATGGCGTTGTTTTAACTGACTTTTGGGCAACCTGGTGTGGACCGTGCAAGATGCAATCACCTGTTGTCGATGAGCTTGCCGAAGAACGCCAAGACGTCAAATTTACTAAAATGGATGTTGACCAGAACAAGGAAATTCCTAGTTCACTAGGCGTGATGGCAATACCAACGTTATTGATCAAGAAAAATGGTGAAGTTGTTGACCGTATTACCGGTTACACGCCTAAGGCTAAGCTTGACCAGATTTTAAACCAATACACTGATTAACCAAAAAAGACTTCCTCTTGTGGAAGTCTTTTTTATTATTCTTTTGCCTTTAATAAGTCGCGAATTTCTTTTAGGTAATCTTCGCTCGTTGGCCCAGGTGCTTGTTCTTTTTTCTCATTGCTCTTTGTAACCTTGTTGACCGCTTTGACAAGCAAGAAAACGATGAAAGCAATAATCAAGAAGTTGATCACCGTATTAATAAATTCACCGTACTGGAAAGTAGTGCCACCAACTTTAAGTACAAGGTTGGACAAGTTAATGCGACCAACAAACAAGCCAATTAGTGGGTTGATTAGGTTTGTAACCAATGAATTGACAATATTGGTAAAAGCCCCACCAATGATGACACCAACAGCCAAGTCTATTACATTGCCCCGTTCGATAAATTGTTTGAATTCCTTAAGCATTTATTCTCCTCCATTCACTCCTTAATCATATTGCAAAAGTAGTGAAGAATTCAATTGATATACTCAACAAGTTTAATCAAATTTAGCCGTCAACTGGACGGTTTTCTTTTTGTCGTTGATACTTAATTCGCATTCAGTTGTGCGACTAGTTTCCTTTTGGATTGCGGCAGCGATAATACCCGCTTCAAGAGTAAATTCACGATTGCCGCTGCTGAGACGGTCAGCCACGTTTTGCCCGCTTAATTCAAAAACAAGTTCGCTGCGGCGCTTTTTGTTTTCAGTTAAGGTTCCAAATTCAGCTGTCGCAAAAAAACTGGCTGTATCTTCGAATGAGGATAATTCATATTTCTGGGCGATTCTTTTTCCGCCCCAGTAGAGAATTTCCTCAGTATCCTTACCCAAAATTGTGGGCAAAAGGAAGTCACGGTATAGCTGGTTAATAAAATATACATGTTCACTTTCTTGATTATTGTCTTGCATAAAGAATTCATCCCTTTTATTTTCCCTTATTTTACATTAAAATTGGTAGAAATAGAAAGCTTTTAGGGGGATTGGTATTATGGATATGAAGCCGATAGGTCTTTTGGATTCCGGTGTTGGCGGGTTGACAGTAGTTAAAAGGGTTATTGCAAAGATGCCGCACGAGTCAACTATTTTTATTGGAGATAACGCCCATATTCCTTATGGTGATAAGTCCAAAGAGAAAATCATTGCCTTGACCCAACAAAGTGTTGACTTTTTACTGAGTAAGAACGTTAAATTGATAATTTTTGCCTGCAACACGGCAACGGCTGTGGCAATGGATATCATTCAAAAGCAGGTAGCCCCCCAAATTATTGGCGTAATTCAATCAGGAGCCCTGGCTGCAACGCGCACAAGCAAGAGCAAGAAGATTGCAGTTGTAGCAACGCAAATGACCACGGCCCTGCATGCTTATCAAAAAGAAATTGCCCTGCGTGATCCCCAAATTTCCGTGACTGAACTAGCTGCCCCTGAACTTGTTCCCTTGATTGAGGCCAACGCTGGTCATAATGCTTATGTGTCAGCCCTTAAAGAGGTACTGCTTCCCCTTCAAGGCCAGGACTTTGACACATTGATTCTGGGATGCACGCACTATCCAATTATTAGTGAAGAATTTACCCAATGTGTCAAAGCAGGTACCCATATTGTCGATCCGGCCGACCAAGTGGCCCAGTATACCTTTAATGTGATGAAACGTGACCACTTATTTACTAGCAGCAAGTCGGCTGGAAAACATGAATACTATACTACGGGAGACGTCAAGCTGGTAGATGAGTTAGGCCGCGTGGTGCTAGCAGATCCTACTTTTAAGGCTACACACTTATAGAAGGAGCAACAAATGGTCAGAAAAATTTTATTTGCGACAACAAATCAAGGCAAGGTGCGAGAATTAAGCCAGGCTTTTAAAAAAGCAAATGTAGCTGTTCAAGTTATCAGCAACCAGGACCTGGTTAATCCGCCCATCGTTGAGGAATATGGACGCACCTTTGAACAAAATGCCAAGTTAAAAGCCCATGCACTCTGTGATTTTAGCCAGTTGCTGACAATTGCAGACGATTCTGGGCTAATGGTCGATGCGCTTGATGGAGCACCTGGGGTCCATTCTGCTCGTTATGCTGGCGAAGAACATAATGATCAAAAAAACAATGCTAAGTTATTGGCTGCGCTTGGCGGTATTCCACCCGAAAAGCGGACGGCAAGTTTTACCACCACGATTGTGGCTTCGATGCCTGGTGCGTATGAAAATGATTTAGTGGTTTCAGGCCAATGCAAGGGCCGGATTTTGACCGTACCCCGAGGGGAAGATGGTTTTGGCTATGACCCATTATTCTATATAGATGAAAAGGGCAAGACCTTTGCCCAGATGTCTCTGGCAGAGAAAAACAGTCTGTCACATCGAGGTCAAGCAGTTGCCAAACTGCTTGCAGTCTTTCCCAAGTGGCTTGCTCAATTTGAATAAAGTAAAAAACTGCTTTATTTGATTTTTGCTTTATTGTGCCAATGCGATGCCATTATCTTGGAGCACTTTAAGGTATTGGGTTAGATATTGGTCCTGAACATTTTGTTCATAGCCCGGTTGTACTTGAAAGTGGACGGCATAAGTGACAGTCTGGGCCGTTTGCATTGTTATGCCAACTATCTGTGGTGCTTGGACGAGCCAGCTATTCTTATTGGCCAGTTCTTGGTTGACTTGTGCAACTAACTGCTGCACTTTGGTGAAGTCGTTATCGACCTTAAGCTGGATATTAACATCTACGCCAATTCCGATGTGGGCCAGGTTTTGCACAATTGAAATATTGCGATTGGGAATATAAATAATTGAGCCATCTGCAGCCTTGAGGCGGGTAGTCCTAAGTCCGAGCTGAATGACGGTGCCCAGTTGCCCGTTAAGCTGGACAATGTCGCCAACATCGAACTGGTCTTCACTTAGGATGAAGAAACCATTTACTAGGTCGCTGACAAAGCCCTGGGCTCCCATCCCTACAGCCAGAGAAAAGATTCCTGCACTGGCTAAAAGCGTGCCAATTGGAACGCCCAGAATCGATAAGACAGCAAACAAGTAAAAGAAAATCACGGTGTACTCAAAAATACTATTAACAAGTGAAGTAATAGTTTGAGTACGTTTGTTTTGGGGACGCCTGCTCCGCTTTACATAATGTTCGATGATTTTCTTACCAAAGTGGTCAATCAGATAAAAAACAATAGTAGAAATCAGAAGCTGCCACAAGGTAGAAAGAACTTGTTCGCTTAAGCGATCCCAGTTAAATTTTAAGACATTTTGGTTAATTTGAAATATTTTATTCATGACTTTCCCCTTTCTGCATATATATTAACTATATCAAATTATCACATATAGATTGAGATTAAAGTGTTTTCATGCTAGACTTTTTCTAGGTAAAGAATTGGAGGTAGAAGATGAAATTTACTTATGGTGCACTGGCAGGGTTAATTGCTGCGATTGCATTATTAATTTTAGTACTATTCACAATTCCTGTGCTCATTCGTGTTGCAAAGGCGACTAAAGAAGCAGACAAAACCATTGAAATTGCTAATGAATCAATTCAACAAGTTGCAAAAGATGTTGATGAATTGCTCCACCAAAGCAGTGAGCTGCTTGATAAGACTAATGTCTTAGTAGCTGATGTTAATGTCAAGATGAAGACCATTGACCCACTTGTGCAGGCAGCTGCGGATTTAGGTGAAAGCGTATCAGACGTTAATGCTTCCTCGCGCAAGATGGCAAAGCGCGTCAGCAATTTCCACTTGAACCGCGGTAGTCTTGTGTCATCAGCTTTAGCAACAATGTTTGCAAGACGCAGGCGCCGTAAAGGTGAAGATTAAATAAAAGGAGTTTCTTGATGAAAAAGATTACAGGATTTATATTAGGTACAATTGTTGGTAGCGCAGCTGGTTTTCTTGCTGGTTCATTATTGGTCAGCGATAACCAAGTTGATGAATTGAAGAAAAAGGTTAAGAACAATGAAACAGTTCAAGATCTAAAGAAAAAATATGACAATGGAACGGAAATAGTTAAAAACCAACTTGCTTCTTTCCCTAAGAGTGTCGAAGATGATTCTGAATTAAAGGATTTTGATGATATTGTCATCGATAATTCAAAAGATGATGATTTGCTTTCAAAAGATCATGCTGAAAGTTCTGTTGACGACTTACATCATGCAGAGGCTCCACACGCCCCTAATGATGGAGAATCCCACCCTCCTACAAACGCGCCGGAAGGTCCACTTTCAAGACCATAAAGCTTAACTATAAAATGCACTGGTATTCATACCAGTGCATTTTTTAGTTTAAGAAATTAAAAATAGGTCAATATTAATCTTTCAACGGTAAAACCTTAAGTTTCTTGTCTGTGTGGGTGAAGGGTTGGTAGCCGTCTTTAGTGACGACACCGCAGTCTTCAATTCTAACGCCAGCAACACCTGGGATATAAATACCAGGTTCAATTGAAAAGCACATGCCTTCTTCAATGATTAAGTCATTGCCCTGAACAATCGATGGATATTCATGCACTTCCTTGCCGATACCATGGCCTAGGCGATGGATAAAGTATTCCCCGAAGCCAGCCTTGCTGATGACGTCACGGGCAATGCTGTCTAGTTCAGAAGCAGTCATACCAGGCTTAACAGCGTCGATGGCGGCTTGTTGAGCTTCGCGGTCAATTTCATAAATTTCGCGCTGCTTGGCAGTTGGTTCACCGTAGGCAACTGTTCTGCTTGAATCTGATGCGTAACCATTGTGCATGGTTCCCAGGTCAAACAGTACAAGTTCATTGGGCTGCACCTTGTTCATTGTTGGGCCGAGGTGGGGGTTGGCCGCATTAGCGCCTGCCTGTACAATTGTTTCAAAACTGACATGCATTACGCCCTTTTGGACCTTCAATTGGTATTCTATCTGACCTGCAATGTAGCGTTCAGTTACGCCAGTTTTAATAGCATCAAAGCCGATTTGAAAAGCAAAGTCAGCTTCGCGACCGGCTGCCTGCAATTCTTTGATTTCAGCTGGAGTCTTATAGAGGCGAATCTTGGCAATAAAACTGGAAACATCACCAGCGAAGTCAGCATCGGGAAATTGCTGGTGGATAAGTTGGTAATGAGCTACAGACAAGTTGTTTTTTTCCAAAGCCCACTTCTTGTAGTCGTGTGTGCGGTTCTTGACCTTGTCTGCAATAATTGACCAGGGATCTTCTGAATCCAAATAGCCAAAAACATCACCATTCCAGGCAGAATTCTTGGCCTCTTCGACATTAAGTGCAGGGACGAAGACAAACGGTTCTTGCTCTTTGAAGACTAAAAGGCAGAAGATGCGCTCATGCGGCTCCATTTCATAGCCGGTAAAGTAGGCAATCGTTGTTGGATCAGAAATGTAGGCTAGGTCGTTGCCCGAACTTTGTAGCCATTCTTGTAATTTGGTTAAATTCATTTGCTGTTTCCTTTCAAAAATCTTTAATTAATGCCAGTATATCATGTTCTTGACTTGAAAAAATGAAAGAATACCTGTAACCGTTTGCAATTTTTCAAAAATCGTGCTAAATTGTATACTAGTATTTTTTAGATAGGGGAAACAAAAATGCGAAAACAAGATATTACGATTTATGATGTGGCTCGTGAGGCCAAGGTGTCGATGGCCACAGTTTCACGAGTTGTTAACGGCAATACCAATGTGCGTAAGGACACGCGTGAACGGGTAATGAAGGTAATAAACCGGCTACATTACCAGCCCAACGCAGTAGCCCAGGGACTAGCTTCAAAGAGAACAACGACAGTGGGGCTGATTGTGCCAGACTTGACCAACCTGTACTTTGCTGAATTGTCCAAGGGAATCGATGATATTGCTTTACTATACAAGTACAATATCATCATTACTACCATTGAAAACCGCTTGATGCGAGAAGATCAGGCGATCCAAGGATTGCTCAACAAACAAGTTGACGGCATGATTTACATGTCTGACAGTTTGCCAGAAGAAGCTGTTCAAGCCTTTAACCGGACCGATACTCCAGTTGTTTTGGCTGGAACAAAGGATAGTCACAAGGAATTCCCGTCTGTTGCAATTGATTACAAGAAGGCAGACACAGAAGCACTTAACCTGCTTTATAATGATGGCAAGAAAAATCTTGCCTTAGTTGTGGGTGATCCTAACACAGTAGTCAATGTTGAAGAAAGGATTCCAGCCTACAACAAGTTTATGCAAGAGCATAATCTTGGCCAAGGTCATGTGTATGCTAATATCAAAGATCATTCTGACGGATACAACCTCTATACTCAATTACAACAAGATAAGATTGATGGTGTCGTTGTTACTCGTGATATTACGGCTGTAGGTATCCTTAATTCGGCCCTTGATGCAGGTAATAAGGTACCAGAAGACATCGAGATCATTACGGCCAGTTCAACTCAAATTGCATCGATTGTGCGGCCAGCTTTGACGGCAATTCGCCAGCCTTTATATGATATTGGAGCAGTGGCAATGAGGATGCTGACAAAGCTGATGATGAACAATGAAGAAGTTGTTGAAAAGCAGATAGAGCTTCCATATGAGCTACTGAAGAAGCAGAGTACGACTAACAACTAAAATTTTGCTGACAATAAAAGCGATTCACTAATTAGTGAATCGCTTTTTTGGTAATTATCTGGTTTATCCCTACTAGTTGTTGGGGAATCGTCTTGATGCGGGGTGCCTGCAAAGGTTGGTAGGGTGTCAATGCCAGGTTGGTATAGCGGCTCATGCGGGGCAGAAGGCAATAATTTTGCCAGCTTGCCTGGTCAAAGAAACCGTAGAATAAGATGTCACGTGCTTTGACCCAGCCAAGAGAAGTATATAGCCACATGCTTTTAGGGCTGCCGTTAAAGTTGCGAATTTTGAATAGCGTGTTGGCTGGCAATTTTTTCTTGGTTTTGTCCTGGTTATCAGGAGAGCTATATATGGGAACCTCTTTTTGCGGTTTACTCAAGATCTGCTTATCATGATAGGGAGCAATATCTTCTGGCTTTAAATCAAGAGTAACGAATTCTGCAGAAATGAAGGTTTGGTTAGCAATTTGGTAGTAAAGCCCCTTCTGTGTTCGCACCCCATACATAACATTTAGCTTCTGTCCCGGATGCACGTACTTTTTTTGCTTGACCTGCACATAGGGATTCATCACGGTTGCAGCCCTTCTTTTGCCAAAGTAGAGACCGCTGCGGTGGATGTCGTACTTTTTAGTACCCTCCTTGGCTAGTTTGTACTTAAATCCAGTACTTGGAAAGTTGGTAACAACCCCATCAATATTCTTGTTGATCAGCCAATGCCATAAAGTAGGGGATTCGTCCATTTCAGTCCAGACAAAGACTTGTTTATTTAGTATATGCAACCAATGGATTAGCCATGAATGATTTAAAATAAGATCTGAAGAAACATTGACTGCATTAACTTGGGGCAAGTTGCTGAAGTTCATGCGCTTGAGACTGCCAACAATTAGAATTAAGTATGCATCTGGCATTATTTTTCGGAAATGAAATAGACTGGCTGCTGAAAAAGAATGGATCATGATCTGCTTTTCCATGTGGTACTTGCTAACAGTGTTTGCAATTTTGTCTTCAAGCTCATAAGACGAATCTAGTGAGTGATCAATCTTGGTTTCTAAGATGAACTTAGTTTGGGGACGGTTTTGGTAGTGCTTGAAGAGCTGGTCCAAACTCAGCACATGTTCACTATTATCGTATGTTAGCTGACTAAGTGCTTGCCAGTTATTTTGTGATACAATTGCATGTGTATGGGCAACCCGAAACAGATCGTCATCATGTGAAACAACTAAAACCCCATCTGCAGAGAGGTGCAGGTCGAGTTCAACGTAATCAGCACCAGACCTAAAGGCAGAATCATCGCTTTGAATTGTTTCTTCAGGATACTTGCTGGGATCACCGCGGTGACCAACGACAGTAAATCCACTTGATGTTAAAAAGATTATGCTAAGAAAAAGAGCCGCAAATAGCTGCCTGCGAAGTTTCATGTGTACACCTCTATCGTTATTACAATAGCATGGTTGCACATTTTTTGCTACATGGTAGAGTTTAAATTTATGTAGGGATGAATAATGAACCAACAGTATGAAGAATTAGATTTGATTGAAGAAATTACCCGTAATGACGATAGCAAGTACTTTGAAATTGCCAATATTGACCAAAATGGGATTGCTGAACTTGCGGTTGATCGCGGCTTAATCAAGAGCGTTCGCATTTTGCAGCTGAACATTCCCCGCACCAAGGCCTTGATTACATATGAAGAATATATTAATAAAAATTATCAGTTAGAAACTCTAACCAATGAGGATGATTGGAAAAATCCAACTTGGGTCGAGTGGGAAAAGCCCAAGGGCAAAGTTTTGGATGCTTACAACGCAATTTTGAAGTCCAACCAAATTGGCTAGAAAGAATAAAGATGGAGAAAATCCGTATTTTACATACCAATGATTTACATTCACATTTCGAACATTTTCCTAAAATTGGACGATATTTACGTGCCGCCCAGCAAGACCGGTCGGTTGACCAAGTACTGACTTTTGATGCTGGTGACTTTATGGACCGTTCCCACCCATTGACTGATGCCACATTTGGCCAGGCCAATATTAAATTGATGAATTCCTTTCACTATGATGCGATTACGATTGGCAATAACGAGGGAATTTCTAATTCTCATGAAGTGGTTGAGCACCTTTTTGATCATGCCAAATTTCCCGTGATTTTGGCCAATTTGCGTGAAGAAGACGAAACAATGCCGCACTGGGCAGTTGACCATAAGATCATATCAACTAAGAAGGGAACGCGCATTGCTATTGTTGGGCTCACTGCAGCCTACCCCTTATCTTATGAACCGAATCACTGGCACGTCAAGATGTTGAAAGAAACAATGGATAAGCTTTTGCCTAAATTAGCAGGGCAATATGATGTCTTGATCTTGCTGACACACGTCGGATTAAATATGGATTGTTTTTTGGCACGCAAATACCCCCAGATTGACTTGATCATCGGCGGGCACACGCATGACTTGCTAAAGCATGGTAAAGAGGTCAACGGTGTCTGGATCACGCAAACTGGCAAGTGGGGCAACTATGTGGGCAATATTTACATGGAAATTGGTGATGACCACCAGGTTCACGAGATCAGCCCCCAAGTTGCACCTACTAATTTGATGAAGGAGCAGGCCGCAGACCAAGATACTATTCAAGATTATTTTGCTTGTGGCAAGAAAATCTTGATGCACGAGCGGGTAGCGGACTTGCCTGAAAAGTTTGAAGACGACCGGGATGCAGCACTTAAGGTTTCACTGGATGCAATTGCAAATTTTGCTGGTACGGATCTGGCAATGCTCAGTACGGGACTGTTTTTGACCCCGTTTAAAAAAGGGATTTTAACCAAGTATGACTTGCAGAGAGCATTGCCGCATTCGATGCATGTTGTTCGCTCAACCCTCAAAGGCACTGACTTATGGCGGCTTGTGATGGAAATTGAAAAAAATCGTCACTACCTAGACCATTTTCACCTGCAGGGGATGAGTTTTCGGGGCAAGATTTTTGGTCAAATGTACTACCGGGGAATTAAAGTTGATCCTATTAGTCGGCTTGTCTTTGTCAATGGTAAAGAAATTGACCCCCAAAAAGTGTACCAAATCGCTGTGTTAGACCATTATGTCCTTGTGCCGTTTTTCCCGACTTTGGCAATTGTGGGTGACAATGAATTTTTGTTCCCACAATTTTTACGTGAAGTGGTTGGTGCTTATTTAGCCCAAAAATATCCGGATAGCAGGAGGTGAAGCAAATGACGCAAAGAAGCCAAAAAAATGATGCTCCTAAAGCAAACAAGGAAAGCAAGTTTGACCAAAAACAGCCACTGCGCCATCCCCAAGCAGTCGTGACCATAGAAGGTGACCGTCTGCAGATTAATAAGCAAGTCTACCAGGTATTAGTGAATAAGGAAGAAGCGCTGGATCTGGAAGCCTTACGGCAAAAATATGACCCTTATCTCAATCAATATGATTTTATTGTCGGCGATATTTCAAGCACGCATTTACGTTTAAAGGGGTTTTACCGCGATAACGTGCAGACTGCAATTGACCGCAAGAAACAGACTATTGCTGACTATATAATGGAATATTGTAATCCTGGCAGTCCATACTTTGTCTTGGAATTGTTAAGCCCCGTCCACCATTTTCGACCTGGCAGGCGCAAAAAGTATGGTCATAACCATTGCAAGCGGTCTACTGTTGCTTTTAAACGCTACCGGGTCCGCCAGACACACTTTAAAAAGCACGAAACAGTTGCTGAGCAAAAAGGAACGGGCAACCACCATTCCTTTGTTATTAAGAAAAGAAAGGGCACTGATTAAGTGAAAGATTATCGTTTGTTTCTTGTTGACCTTGACGGAACTATCTATCGGGGACACGAAACAATTGCAGCTGGTGTCCGCTTTATTCACCGACTTGAAGAGGCGGCTAAGGACTATATTTTCTTAACTAACAATACGACTAGAACTCCGCAAATGGTTGTGGATAAGTTGGCCCATCACGGCGTTATAACCGATACGGACCACATATATACTCCCAGTATGGCTACCGTCAGCTATATAGCTGACCACAACCTTAACCAATCTAAAGTAGGTATTTATGTAATTGGCCAAATTGGTCTATGGCAAGAATTGTTCCAGCACCAAGAATTCGAATTGAATGAAAAGAATCCAGACTACGTTGTTGTTGGTATGGACACAGACTTGACCTATCACAAAATTCAGGTGGCAGTTGCAGCAATTAGGCAGGGGGCAAAGTTTATTGGGACTAATGCTGACCTCAACTTGCCAAGTGAACAAGGCTTAATGCCTGGGAATGGTTCACAGTGTGCAATGATTGCGGCTTCCAGTGGTCAAGAGCCGCTATTTATTGGCAAGCCATCGCCGATTATTATTGACAAGGTTTTGGCCAAAATGAATTGTGCTAGAAAAGATGCCCTTCTCGTTGGCGACAATTATGACACCGATATCAAGGCAGGCTTTAATAGTCAAGTTGACCAGTTGCTTGTAACGTCAGGCATTACACAGCCTGCTGACATTGTGGACAAAAAGCAGCCAACGTTGCTGGTTGATAGTTTGGATAAAATTAAATTATGAATAAAAAAAGCAACATCCTAGCCATTGTTTATCACTTTGTTTTTGCACTATCAAGTAGCGTTGTAGGTGCACTAGTAGCTAGCTGGCCGCTATTACTGGTGTTTGTAATCGTGCAGAAGTCAAACAAGACCGTCAACCTAACAATCCCACAAGTAATGCATAATTATGACCAGCTGCTTTGGTACTTAATTTGGCCATTTAAAAAGCATCTTAAGATGCAGCAACTGCCCACTTCGCAGCTGGCTGCTGCCCACTTTGCGGATGTTAAAAAACTATTTGTATTAGCAATAATTGCCTTTATTTGTTGCTTAGCGATTCTCCTTTGGTGTAAAAGCCAAAAAAAGAGTAGGGCCCTCAAGCTGAGCAAGATGTGGTCGCTACTCTTTTTATTGGTACCGGTGGTGGTTTTGCCCTTTGCATTGACTAATTTTGACCAGTTTTTTGTAAGCTTTCACCACTTATTTTTTGTTGGGAGCAATACCTGGCTATTTGATCCGGTGACTGATCCAATTATCAATGTACTGACTGAAGGATTTTTTGCGTCGTGTTTTGCGGTCGGTGGCATTATCTATGAATTGTATTTTGCGGGCAAACTGTTACAACGATAAAAAGGAGCTCCTTAGTGGAGCTCCTTTTTTTGCTTGTGGCGTTTTTTAAGCATGACGACAGCAATGGGTAAAATCGAAATAAGAATAATACCCAAAATTAGCATTGAAAAATGGTCTTTCACAAATGGAATATTGCCGAAAAAGGCACCAATAATTGTGAAAAGTCCACTCCAGACAATTCCGCCAACTATGTTGTATAGGGCAAACTTACCGTAGTGCATCTGGCTCCCCCCAGAGATGAAGGGGACAAAGGTCCGGATGAAGGGGATGAAACGACCAATGACGATCGTAATTGGTCCATGACGCTCAAAGAATTGTTCAGCGGCATGGCGCTTTTTTTGGTTGATCAATTTATTGAACCAAGAGTGTTTAATACCGGAATGAACCGAATAAGAGCCAATTTCGTAGTTGCAGGCATCGCCTAGGACAGCTGCTAGCAAAACAGCAGTGTAAACGAGCCAGATATTAAGGTGGTACTTGGGATTAACAGCCATTGAGCTGGCTGCGAAAATCAATGAGTCGCCAGGCAAAAAGGGAAAGATAACTAAACCAGTTTCGACAAAAATAATGCCAAAAATAATCAGGTAGGTCCACCCGCCAAATTGGTTGACAATCTCGATTAGGTGATGGTCAATGTGCAAGATAAAATTGATTATTGTCATAGAGCCTTCCTAAATGCTAGTTGAATGAATGGTAAGATTCTTTTCAGGGAAAAGAGTGCGCATAATTGAAGTAACTGCGATTTGAGCTTCACCAAAGCCAAGACCAATCACAGGTACACGGCCAGTATAGCCCACTGCGTCGCCAACAGCGTATATGCCATCGACGTTAGTTTTCATTTCAGGGGCGACATTAACTTGTCCGTTTGCAAGTTCAATTCCCCAATTTTGGACAAAACGATTGTTGGCCCGAAACCCGTAAGCAACGATAACTTGATCAATTTGTTGGTTGATAGTATCAGTTGAGCCTACTTGCTTAAGTTCAACATTGAGCTGATTATCGCTTATTGCCATTGATTTAGGAAGGTAGGGCGTAAGAACTTCAACGTTTTTTAAACTTTTGAGTTTGTAAGCACTTGTTTCTAGGCCCCTAAATTCATTTCGCCTGTGAATAACTTTAACCTGCGTATTGGGCTGGGCTGCAAGCTCAAGCGCCCAGTCAAGTGCAGAATCACCACCACCCAATACAGCAATTTTTTGGTTAGCATATTTGGCGGGCTCCTTAATTAGATAGTGCACGCGCTTTTCACATTCAGCATCTAGCTTGAGTGGAAGCTTTTTAGGTGTAAAAGAACCTGCACCAGTGGCAAGGATGACGCTTTTTACATGAAATTCATCATCAATCACAAAACCGTTGCTTTCTTTAACTACTGTTTTTACACGGTGGTTTAGTGCAAGAGTGCTTTTACCTGCAATACCTTCTTGCAACTGCGCAACTAATTCTTTGCCTGTAATTGCTGTAAAAGCTGGAATGTCATAAACTGTTTTAAATGGATATAGTGCTTTGGGTTGCCCACCAGCTTCCTTTAAGGAATCAAAAGTAATTGTCTTTAGTCCATGCAAGTGGGCAAAACTTGCACTGAAAAGACCAACTGGCCCAGCTCCAATAATTGCGACGTCAAAATTTTTGATTTTAAAAACTCCCTTCTAAACGTTGATGTAACAACTTTAGCATGAAAATAAAAGTTAGTCACTGTAATGATTTACAAAAAAAGACTTGCAAAAGGGCTAGATTCTTGCTAGTATTAATAACTGTCGTCAGGCACAGAGCAGTAAGAATTCAAGGGCCTGGCAGCAAAAATCTTAAGCAAAAGCGCTTGACAAAGAAGAGCAGC
>NZ_JBWXGC010000011.1:0-43170 GCF_059900865.1 Lactobacillus sp. XV31L
TTGAGCTTTGGCCCATTCTTCTTTAGCCTTTAGCAGCTGTTGAGACGAAGCTAAAGCGGCTTGATTGTTTAGCATTGCTTGTTTATCATGGATAACTATCTGCGCCATCGTATTCGGCACATTCATCATCGGCATTTTTAGCTGGCCAACCTGGTCCATAGCCTCTTGCAACTTCAGAGTCACTTTGGGACTAGCAATTTGCGTGTGTTTGCTGATCATGGCCTGAATTAAACCTAGATCGGTTAAGCTGTATTTTTCATTTTTATTCTCAATCAATTTATCCTTGCCAGTAGAAATTGCGGCGAGCGTTGATTCTTGCGTGGCACCAGTACCAATATTGTTTTTTGCTAAATAGTTAATTACGAATAGGTGCCCTGGTGCTTGCGGCATGGGATTTTGTCCTTCAAAGACAAACGGGGTAGCTTGACCCTCAAATTGGTGTACGGATACTTCTTCATCTGACTTTTCCAGCTCTTTTGGATTGAATATATTTTTGTACCCCTGGTCTTGGGGTATTTTAATGTTGCTTTTAAAGTCGGGGTATGAAGATAGACAAGCTTCAACTTGCTTGTAGGTATAGTCATCGCCTAAAATTGCCAGAAAAGACCGAGCCAACGTTTCGTAAATTATCCTTCCGCAGCGGCCATATTCTTGCTCTATCTGATCCAAGTTTTCAGGAACACTAGGTCCTGGGCGGTTAGCGCCATGATCAGCCTTTTTGATTAAAAACTTTGGCCGGCAGGTTGTTTGAGTTAATAACTGCGGATCAATGTTGACTGCTTTAGCAATTTGGGGAGCAAGGGGCAGCAATTCATTAAAGTCTTCCTGGGTAATTTTTCGGTCAGCCGTCCTAGGGTAAGAAACAATTTTATCTTGATACATTTTTTGATAGGTATTAAGGACTTGTTGAGACCTAAAGCCTTGCTTACCGACAATAACTGATAAGTGACTAAGGTCAAGTAATTGTGGCGGTGTCTGGTGTTTTAAAGTTTCACTGGTAATTTGAATAGCAGAGGAGGTCAAGGTGGCTGCTGCCTGCTTAGCAAGGGCTTGTTGCTCATAGTGTTGGCCATCTGGATTTTTAAAAATATGATTAGCTGTATCCTTAAAGCGCACCTCATAGAACGGTATTTTGACATAGTTTTTCCGCGCTTCAAGCTGGTAATTGATTAGCCCAATGATTACTGATTTAAGGCGCCCTAGAGCTTGTTTTCTGACGTTGTAATTTGCCGTTCGTTCAGCAATCAATGCAATTCTGGAAAGCTGCATTGATAAGAAATCAAATCTTTCACGCGCCAGACCTTTTTGGTATTGGCCATACGTTGCTTTATTGCTGACATCAGTAAGTGTGGCCAGAGCCTTTTTAACTGAATTCGGCGATTCGTCTGCAAAGCGGGCACGCAGGACTGTCTTATGCCAACCTATATAATCGACTATTTCTTGACCCAAGACGTCACCTTCTCCTGAAGGATCGTCATCTGTTGCAATGATAAAAGCATCGTGGCCAAGGGCAGCCTTTTTGATTCTGTCAAGTGTCTCTTTAGAATCTTTTTTGGGCTGCTTTTCCCAAGTAAAGTCAGTAGGATCCCAAGGAAAATTTCCTAAGTTAGTCCAGTCCTTATATTTGGCCACCTTATCTGGTGCCACCATTTCATGAGGTTCCTTTAGCTCAAGCAAGTGTCCGTGTGCTGCAATAATATCGTAGCTATCTGTTCCGGAGCCGCCGGGTATTAAATTGATAAATCCACTAAAACCGCCTAAAGCTTCAGCAAAGTGCTGAGCAGCAGAAGGCTTTTCAACTAGTATTAAATATTTCAAAGTGTTCCTTTCTAAATTAAAGAGGACAGCATAGGCTGTCCTCTTATTATCAATCAATCTGGTTAATTATTTGGTTAAAATTGTCTTGCTATATCAATGAACTTGACCATAGAATTGCGCTCTCAGCATAAATTTTGCGTAAAAAAGACTGAACTTTCGTTAGGTCTAATATTTTTGACTAACTAAAGCTCAAGTCCATCGTTGCCCAGTTCCTGCTGCTCGTTATTCTGTTGTTCCGAATATTTTTTTGCCAGTTCCGCTTGGCTAAGTGTCTTTCCAGCACTTTGCTGCGAGGCTAGTACTTGGAACGCCCGATTGCGGCTGGGTGTGTTCTCAACTTTAATCAGTTTAGCAATTTTGTCAACGTTAGCTTCATTTTGCGCTTCAATCATCTCTTTGTTTCTTCGCGGATAGTCAATTACTTGGCCATGATTAGCCGCGTATGCAGAAAGAAAAACTTTGCAGCTACGGCCGTTGCCCTCTCTAAACGGGTGCATAAAATTAATTGCGTCTAGCAGCTCAGCATAGTCTTTGTTAGCCAAAGGCTTTCTCGCGGGGTGCTTGTGCAGCATGTTATTAATATCTTTTTCGGCAAAATCGAATCTAGTATGATCAAAAAATTCATACCCGTTTTTATTGAAATTGCCGGGGCGATATTTACCGGCCCAATCGTATAGTTCACCAAATAAGAATTGGTGTACCTTCTTAAGGTCTCCGATATTGTTTATTTGGGGCTTTTTTTGCAACAAGAACAAAGCATTCCGAGCGGATAATTCATACTCTTTTTTCTCTAACTCCTGTTGGTCATGGATATGGAGCTTATTTTTTAGAACGCCATTTGAATATAGGGTTTCACTAATCCAATCACTCATTATTTTTACCCCAAAGTTCTTCAAAGCGCTTAGCTATTACTGGATCAGGCTGGATAGCTTCATCAAGTAATTCCTGGATATCTGATTTTGTGGGATTCCATCCTTCTAGATGGTTGACTTCCACGACAGTTCTAATTTGCTGATAAGTTTCTTTATTCGCAATAAAAACGCCTTGGATAGTTTGAGTTTCATCGTTAATATCTAAAATATATGGTTCTGTTTCTAACATATTTAATAAATCTCCTGGTTTCTCGTTTAGACCAATTGCAAACGCATTAAGTACCCTGATTGACCATGTTTCAATTGGTTTGACAATTGAGTTCCTCAAGGTACTAAGTGGAACATTGCTGGTCTCAGCGACTTTAGCAACGCTTAAATTTTTGCTTTTAAGTAGTTTTACGATTGTTGCACTCATTTTAGAACCTCCAATATCCTTACTTATATTATACCATATCTAGACATTTTTATGATGATATATGGCTAAATAAATATTAGATTTAAAGAGGAGCTAAAAGAACGAGCCCTTATCCTAATTCTAGCCCTTCATCTTGAATTGAATTTTGCTGTTTAGCATACATAGCGGCTAGCTGTTTTTGGGACATTGGCTGCCTTTTTTCTGTTTGTTTTTCGCGATCTTTTTCAATTTCAACTTTAGGCGCCTGCTCTTCAATGAAATTAATCATGCGATCGGCAGCCTTAGTGGTATTTGAAAGAATTTTTGCTTGCATTTCTGGATTTAATTGGTCAAGCTTTTTCCCGTTGTCTGTCCAGCCAGCAATGTAATCTACGGTGTAATCTCGAGTATCAATGCCATAGTTTTTGGCCACCAAATAAGAAGTCATTTGAGCTTGTAATTCTTTTAGTGGCCGGGATAAGTCTTTGGTTTTAGAGCCAGGCAGGTCGTGTAATTGTGCATGCCCTAATTCGTGCATTAGAGTTGTCGTCATTTCACTCCCAGTATTGCTAGGATTGAGGTATATTGCTTTTTTTGCTGGTACGGTAACCCCCTTTGCAATTCCAAAAGTATTACTGTAGTCGGCTTCAGACAGAGTTCTGTTAACGGAATACCCTAATTTTTGCGCAAATTTATCAAGATGCTGATCAAGTTTAGTCTTATCAATCGGATTATTAATGTCAAAATCTAAATGCCGGTTAGGATACATTTCTGGATATTTTTCTTTGGGCATATTGGTCTGAGTAACGTCAAATACGTTACCATGAACAAATCTAAGTTCCTTATAGACGAAAATTTGTCCCTTTTTAATTTTGGTTTTTTCTGCGGCTGTCGCATATTTAACGGGCACCTTGCTTTTATTGCGCATAAAAGTTTTGGACTCAAAGGGAACGAGAACTTTGATTCCTCTTTCGCCTTTTTTGACTGAATATCCCATTTGGCGATATTTAGTGAAGCTGGCAACGGCTAAAGCACCCTCGCGCTGCTTCTGGATAAGTATGCGGTTGCGAAAAGAATAATTCCGGAAATTGCTTAAGAAGTTCAATAACTCTACAGTCTTTGCTGGGTCGACAAAGTAATTATTTACATCTTTCATCAGGTCTGACATTGAGGTCTTAACAATATCTTTGGGTGCCGAAGCTGACTTATCTATAGTGGTATTAGTCTCTTTTTTTGAATTGTCATTTTGTTTAGATTTTTCTTTGGTAGCGTAATTTGCTTTTAATACATCATTCCAGTCTTTTCCAGTGGCTTCGCTAGGTGTTGTACTTTCAATTTTGACAATTTTTCCTTCATTACTATGAAATTCGTATTTCGTTTCACTCTGGACAAACTTTTGGCCGGCAGTATCGTTATCGACGCCTAATGCAATTGTCTTGATACCAGACTTGTATTTTGAAGCTAACAGACTATCAACTTCAGTTAAATATTTGCTGACAATTTCTTTCTTCAATCCATTCATTGATATGAAAATAGAATTTTTTATTGGATTTAGTTGATAAAAAGACATGGCGTCGATAGGCGATTCAAAAAATCTAACATTTTCAGGTTTACCAACAGTAAACTGCCATGCTGAATAAGGCTCTGAATTTTTATCAATAACTTTAGCTGTCCCCCGTTTGCCATATTTATGGTAATCGATGTGTGTGCCTTGCTTAACTGAACCTAGGATTTTATTTGTAAATAAGTCACGTTCGACAAAAATTGCATTGTCAAGCTTATCCTGATCTAATAAGCCCCGATTATGCAGCCAATTTATTAAACGAATGTCTATTTTACGCTCATGATATAGATAATTTTTAACTTGATCAATATTATCGACAATATGATTTTGCGGATAAACATATGGCTCCCTTTTTTCAGTCGGTACTTGAAGCGGATCAAATTTTTTTACATTGCTTTGGCCAAGCTGCTGCCCTAAAGCTTTCATCTTTTTTACCAATTCACGTTTGCTTAAATGATTATCGTGGTCATCTAAAACATAATCCTTGATAAATGCCCAGCCCCCACGGCCCCTGAGGCCGCGAGAATTCCAGCTATAGGCGTTAATAGTAGGTGAAATCACTAAGCTATCATGTTCAACGCCGCGATATTCCTTATTCTCTTTGGTTAAATCAATGCCTAAAAAGTTACACAAATCTATGATATTGGCATTGTAGATAGTATCAAACCATTCATCATGTTTATTATTCTTCATTTCCATTTTCCAATATCTCCCTATAAAAAAAACACCTAGTTGCTTAACTAAGTGCTTCTAAATTAATATTTTTATTTAATAGAATTGACTGAGTATGGTACAGATTTCTTTCAATTTACCAGGGGGCAAGGTTGCCTCCACTTTACTGTCAATTCTCTTAGCCGGATCAACCGCACGAACATGTTGCAACAAAGCTGTACCATGAATTTGATCTTGCATTATTTGAACAAACATTGGAGATTCCTTGTATTTCTCTTCTATTTGATACTTATCGGCCATACTAATTGGTACGGTAATAACCGTATTAAAAATGTGATTATAATTGTCATTGCTTACGATTAGACAAGGCCTTTTCTTTTTGGTTTCTGTCCCTCTTGCCGGCTCTAAATCCAACCAAATTATGTCGCCTTGATGTATTTCCATTAAAAACGCCTTCCTTAAAATTTTTTCAATAAAAAAACGACAAATAGAAAATTTGTCGTCTAATAGCTATTTTTTATTCCCAAGCAAAGCTTGAAACGTCTATGTCGCCTAATGCAGCTTTTTGAGTTTTGATGATTTCCCACAAATCTGGGTGAGCCACTGATACACTAATTTCTCCGGTAGTATGAAGACGCAGTGACCATTTAATCGTATCGTTGGCTGACACTTTTAGATATTCGCGAACTGCTTTTGGTAAAGTAACTTGATACTTGCTAGTTATTTTTGAGTAAACATTGTGTTGCGTACTGTCATCCATTTTTAAGCCTCCTGTTGGTAAGGCAAAAGTAAGGCACAAATTTTTCCTATTTTTAGCGCTCTGCCTGTTCAATTTCAATTGAACGTTGCATTTGCTCGTAGTCAGTTAGCGCCTGCGCTTTTTCAAAAGTAGTCAAATTTTTAGCAAGGTTTCGGTGCACCGTTTTATAAATTTGATTGCTGGCCGTTTTACTAAAAACCGGCCTGATAGTTTGCTTTAGCTTTTGATCAAATTCTCGTTGATTACGAATTTTCTTTTGTCCCTTTGCCTTAAATTCTTTATATAGCCTATGCCTTTTTTCATAACTCAATCTTGCTCTTGATCTTTTTGTCTTCAAATTAGCAGATTGAATTTTGTCTTTTATTTTATCTGTTGACTCGGATTTTTGTGATTTTTGATAAATTGAATGAACAGACTGAACCTTTTCGTCTACATCTTTAATTTGCTTTAAAAGTGCATTTCCAGAACGACGTTTCATATCGTCCCACTTTTTGGCCGCATTATTTTTTTCCTCTTTAGCGGAATGGCCATACATATCTTCATAGTAAGTCTGATATTTTTTAAAAAGCTGGTCCCACTTCTGATAATCCTTATTATCTTTCATGGTTAAGTCAACCAGGTTGGTCAACTTGCTTTTTTGCTCTGTATTAAGGTTAGCCCATCTCCATTTATTTTTGTCTTCCGGCAAAGTTTTTACAAATGCGTTTAAATGTTTTTGGAAATTTAAATCTTTATCTGTTTTATCAAGCTCACCAGCAATTGCCTTTGTTATTTCGTTGCGCCTGAGATTCATTTCTTTTAGTAACTCGGTTGTATTAAACATGGAACTGGTAAAAGCATGCTTCATTTTTTCTAAGGTGGCCATCTTGCGACTGCCTTTAGGTTCTTTCCGGAGCACGCCATTTTTATCAGTAAATTCAATAATGCGGCGCGAGTTTGTTGCCTCGACGAGTCCAAAGTGAATATGGATATTGTCCGTATTGCGGTGAATTGACGCAGTCCAATAAGGCTGATTTAGCTTTTCTTCTTCGCATAAAACGTTCATCATTTTAGTGCTTGCTTTACGAATTGCGTCTTCGTCTAAGTACCCTGTTGTTGGATCAAACACGCCTCTCTTTCTTAAATATTCATTATCAAAAGAAATTACGTCTTGCCAAAGTATTGAATGTTTAGCTTGTGCGGCTCGCATTTTTTCGCGAATTGCAGTTAACTCTTTCAAGCGGATTGTGTCTTGGTCGCAGGAGAAATAACCTTGCAGAACTTTATCCTTGCCAACCGCTGGCATGTCATATTGTGCAGCTCCTTTAGCAACGCGAACTAGTTCTTGCTTTTCTTTGGGAGTTAATCCTTCTTTTTCTTTTTTAGCAGCAAGTGCTTCCTTTCTCATCATATAGCCGATATATTTACCATAATCTTCATTGGTCAAAGAAATAAAATTTTCTTTTTCTAGTTCAGTCTTATTTGCTTTGGCCAACTGCGTATTAGTTTTCAGTTGGACGGAATATTGACTGTCCATTTCAAATAATGAAAGTCTACTATTTTCTCTTGTTTCGGCTTCACGTTGCAGCAACTCAGTTTCTTCTTCTGGCGTTAGATAAGCTCTTTTTTCTAAGGCTACTTTTCTGCTCATGTAGTCGGTCGCATATCGGCCGTAATCAGTTTTACTTTGGCCAACTGTGGCATACGTAAATTTGCTAGTCAAAATAATGTGTGGTACCTTGCTCACGATTTTCACCTACCTTTACAAAATACCTCTTATTTTTGTTTACTTGCTTTTCTCTCTTGCGCATTTTTTATATCACGATCCACAAGTTTCATCGCGGATTCTTTAACCGTTTCGCTAACGCCATGACGAACGTATTCTAAATCTTGAACATATAAGTATTCTCCTAGCATGTGGTTCCCCATACTTATATCTTTTCCCATTCCTCCCAGCGTGCGTAGAATTTGTTTTTCATTTTGTAAAATCAGTTCATTTTGCTCTGTTTGTTTATATTTAATAACCAGTCTATGAATCACATCTGCAAGACTATTAATGGTCGGTTCACTGTTCTTAAGTTTTAAAATAAAATTCCAATCTTCTTTACTAATCCTGACATGTTTTTCCAACAATTCTTTCTCATCAATCAGCTTCATTAGTCATCTTTCCCGTTCAGTGAATCAACAAAATTAATTGCTTCTGTAACTTCTCCTTCTGCAAAGCAATGAATAATGTGCGTCATTAATTTAATTTCCAGCTCGTGCAACTCAATCTCATGTTTTAATGCCGCTTCAAATTTTGTTCGCTGATAAGTTTCAATTTCTCTATCTGCCTCCTGTTTTAAAATCGTCCTGATATAACCAGAACGAGTGATTTTTGATTTATTGTGCTGGTTTAATTTTTGGATTTTCCGATCGATTTTGTTAACCGTTTTTTCCGGTACGTTACGGATATAAATGTCTGTCATTTACTCGCTCTCCTATCTAAAATGGACTTTTCACAAACTTCTAGTAAAGAGCATAAGGGAACCTGCTATCGCTTACCAAAGGTAAGCGAGTAGCTTGGCGGTGCCAAGCGGTTCTGGGGAATTAGTAGGGTGCTATCATTTTTTTGCTAAACTATCCCAGTTTGGGACGGTTATAAACGCTGATATAATGCCATTTGTTCCAGTTAGATTTGTGAAATAGATTTAACCGTCCCAAACTGGGACGGTTATAAATGCTGATATATCAGCATTATTAAAAATTGATTTTTCTCTAAAATTCTAGTTTTGATAGGTCATAGCCACATGATTGATTCGATTTTCGTACTCTTTTATTTTAGTTTTGCTTTCTTTTATCTCTTTATTTTGGTTATCAATGTCACTTTCAGTATCGTTGATTTGATCTTGTAAATTGCTCTTATCCTGCTGGAAAGCTGTTTCTAATTTTTCGTTTAACTTGGCCAAAATGTGTTTATCATCTGCAATAATTCGATTTCGTTTTTTAATATTCTGGGTCAAATTTTTTATCTCTGCTTGATATTTATTGATTGCAAAGTCTTTATACATTTGTGAGTAAAACGCTGCATTACGAACAGCTAAACTTCTTGAATGTTTGACTTTAACTTCTTGAACGTATGAATTTAAAACATCGTTTGAATAATCAGTATCCAAGTCTAATTTTATTTTTTCCGGAGTAATATCGTATTCCAAAATTCCAAACCCGGGGTCAACATTTTGAGTTTCAATGACCATAAAATGATCGTTTACTCTGAAAATCTTAGTAGGATAATTTTCTGTTTTTTGATTTTGAATATGGTATTTAACTTTGTATTTTAAGTTGGCCAGGTTTTTATCTTCAGAAGTATCATCAATATTATTTTGATTTCCAATAAAAAATGTACTTACTAATAAATGAGTATCAGGATTGTATTGAGAATCTACTTTTTTTATTGTTGCTCCATCGGTTACGTATGTCGTACTAGTATTGGGCACAATATAACGATTCTTATTATTGATAAATAGGGGGACTGTGAAGCCTAAAACAATAAGTACCAGAAATGTTACTGTTCGTTTTAAATAGCTTTTACGATGCTTATATGGATCAACAGGTTTATATTCTTTTTTAGCGGGTTTAAACCCTAAATGTTTATAAATTTCATCAATAAAATTATCCATCTATTTGTTCACCTGCTTTCTTGATTTTTTTAAAAACTGCTTAATACTTCCCCAATTTGAACCTGTATAACGGCTAATTTCTGTTCCAGTTTTATTAATCAAAATAAAAGTAGGTACAGCTTTTACGCTATATTGTGTTCGGGCTTTTTGATGATTTTCTGTGTTATTAGTATTAATAAATTGAATTGGTACTCCTAAATCATGGTTAATACTGACAAGCGGGAATATCTTTTTACAATCACTGCAATCGTTACGATAAAAAAATAAAATTGAACTTTTTTGCTGAATTTGTACAGCAGATTGATTATCTCTTTGGCCCACTATGTGATTTTTTTCAAGTGTAAAGCCTACGAAAAGAATAATAAAAAGACTAGCCACAAAGGCTAATCTTTTTATAGCTTTATGTATCATATGTTGCCTCAGCTTTCATGAGTAAAGTTGAAACCAAGCAAGATGAACTTAGTAAACTTCTGTGTTTTAGCGTCATATTCAAACAGGTACCAGTCTGATTGATTGTGCTTACCAGTAAAGTTGATTGATGATTGAATAAAATTCTCTTTGATAATACCTGAATAAACTTTATTACTATCGGGTACATTCACACTCGCAGTAGCACTTAAATGCTCTGCTGTTTCGTCATATTTTTTAACGCTTTTAATCGACTGAATATTTAATCCTGTCTGAACTATTGCGTCACTCGTTGCATAGCGCAGCTGATTTCGTTTACGGATATTCAAGTCTTGTTGACTGTCATCTTTATTAACTGTATATAGCAGTTTAAAAAAAGCATTGGCATTATTCTGAATTAATTTAACCTCTCTATTATGCTGCTCACTCTTTTGGGCTATTGGATTACTAGCATATGTTCTTACTTTTTGACTATCAGCAATAGTTTTTAGTCTATGCTCTTGAGCAGTTAATACGGCTTTTTCCTTAGCTACTTTGGTATCTATAATCGACTGCTGATATTTATTAACTGATAATATTGCCAAACCGATTACTGTAATAAAAACTGCCATAACAATTTGATATTTACGTTTAAACATTACTGTTCACCTCCTATTAATCATTTTCATCATAGAATCCTTTTAACTGAGCATTTTGCAAATTGTTCAGATGAGCAACATTAACTTTTTGCTTATTTAAATCGTAATCAATATCAATTATTTTTATTACGCCATAGGTCAAATAGCTTGGCTTGTAGCGAACAATTGCGGTGACTTGCGCATGTTCAGGGGTACTTACATCATTAAATCCGATATTAGCCACTGCTTTTTCTGGTATCGTAAACTTAAATTTTGCATTGTCTGCTGCCGCATAAGTGCTTTCAGGATTGCCATTCATTTTATATAGCAGCGTATCAAATTTTCGCCCAAATAGCTGGTCTAGTTCAGCTCTATGGTGTTGGTACTCTGAACCGTTTTTATAGCCTCCCAAAGCCATTTCTAGGCCATTGGAGAGCTTTGCGCTTGCCGTACTTTCTGCCTTAACTACATCAAAAGATTTGACATGCTTCAATGTTGTATCATCATTTGGCTTAGCTGCTTGAGCAATCGCCCTGTTAGTAGACTTAATTTCGGCTTGAATGTCGGTCAATTTCCCATTTTTAGGCAATGAAAAGATTGCCAATAAAATAGACAAAAAAGCAAGTAGCCAGCAGAAATATTGCCATACTTTGATATTGTTTGTCTTCATTTTAGAACCTCCTTTTGGTATTTTATCATTTCATTTTGAGGCCGCTTTTAATAACTTTGAGTGGATTTAACCAGCAATCTGGGTGATCAAATCCATTAGCTACCGGTGACTTTGTTTTATTCATAGCAGGATTCTTTTTATTTGTCGTAATGCCTAGGTGGACATGCGAGCCAGAGAGTGTGCCTATTTTTTGACCTATTTTTACTTTATCGCCTTGTTTAACGCTAATACTATTTTTGCTAAATCCCTCTTGGTAAATAATATTGTAATCTCCTGCTTTTTCCCAAACGTAGTATAATGCCGCACTGTCATAGCCGACTTTGTAGATTGTCCCTGAAGTGACAGCTACAACTGCTGAGCCGTTGTGAACGCCATTTAAGCCATTAGAAAAATCAAAACCGTCATGGAAATTTGTACTACCACGTGGATAAGAGGTGTGCCCATATTCACCACCATCTAAGCCTTGTGGTTCATCATTTTTAATTGTTGTAAACGGCCAGGTCCATGTGCCTGAATATGAACTTTCATTGGTATCAGGACAAATACTGCTACCATCATTCGCAGTATTATCAGTAGTGCTTGACCCATTGTTACTGGTGGAAACATTAATTTTACTGCCGCCATATTTTTTGGCATAACTGTTGTAATTGGTGTACCAAGTCTTGCCGAGTGATATGTAATGTTCTGCAGAATCGCGCATATAGCCCTTAGCTTTGATCGTATAAACAAAGTCAGTCCATGAATCAACTTTCTTATTGCCAATCATATTTTTAATGGTGTTACGGTAAATGGTCGCAAAGCCACTAATGCTTTTAAAGTGAGCGTAATGGTCGCCATCATCAGACACAGTTCCCGGTGTTGCTATGTCACTAAACGAAGAATTGTATTTAACACCACCGAAATTATTATCTTTACGCACCACTTCGTTATCAATCATTCCTGTTTCAGCGGCTAGTTGGGCAAAAACAAGGGCTGGCTTAATATGTAAGTCAGCCCCTACCGCTTCTGCAACTGCAATCGCTTTACTAATTACGTTTTTACTATAGCCACTGACTGCTAAGTTGCCGCTGCTTTCGTCCTGTTTTTGATCACACGTTTGTTGTTGAAAGGATAAAAGTAAGGAAACAAAACTGCCTCCAATACTTGACCCTGCAGCTAACAACAGCATAATAGCCAATACGATAGAAGTTGCTATTACTGTCCACTTAATTGCCTTTCGTTGCAAGTAGCCTTTTAACCTGTTAAACATTGGGTGTTACCTTCCTCCTGTAAACAGTTGAAGTTCACGGCGGCTTGGCTCAACATTTAAACTAACTCGTTGTGTAGTACCAATCGTAAATATTGATTGACCCTGCTTTTGCTTAGCTATTTGACTGTAGTCAGAACTGCTAAGAGTATCGCCCAACAGCTTATGCAATTTATCAAGTTGTCCTGCCTCATGGCGAAAAATTACCTTGTATTGGCAAAATAGGGCAACTGACTTTAAAGTCTCCAGGTCAGATGAAGAAACATGGTCTGGTAACATCGCGCCTAAATCCTGAGTGGCCAAGTTAATACCTGCAAAGTATTTTCTAAACTCCCTCATCATCGTGACAATCTGCTCAACAGCTAGCATATTATTAGTGTTAATGATGTTGTGACACTCATCAAAGTAAATGCTAAAGTATTGCCGATCAATGTCCTTTTTGGCCACTTGTTTCCGACCATTAATGACTGCTTGATTTTGTATTAACGTTAGAATAGAAAATAGTTGTGCGTGGTAAATGCTTTCGTCCATATTGGCCAATGTTGAAGTATCAAATGAAACTACTTGAATATCATTTAAATCTCGTAAGCTAGACTTTCCATCAAATAAACGTCCGTAGTTTTCAATCATATTGTCTAGAGCAATCTTGATTTGCTCGTAGCTATATCTTCGCTTTGAAGTGGCATGAATTGCATTAAGAAAGTCATTTGAAGTTAATTTTTCAACAAACTTGCGAAAATCAGAAAGTGTTGGGTACTGTTCTGGCGCTAATCCAGTAATATGGATTTTCTCAGGGTGATTTTGCCAGTCTTGAGGAAGAAGTCCGCAATTAATATAAAATTTTGGTAATAGCGAGCTAAATTCAGTTTTTGTGGTCACATCTAAAGCATTATTCATAACATTGCTAAACAGAACCAATACTCTCTTAATGTGTTGTTGAAAACTGGCAGCTTCATCAAATTTAGTTTTATCCTGGTCTGAAGTTGCAGTAGCTAAGACCTGTAAAGGGTTTATCATACCTTCTGAGCCATCAAGCTTAATCACGACTCCGCCTTGGCTTTTAACTAACCGTGAATATTCGCCGCTTTTATCAATAATTCGCACAAAATAGCCGCGATCATAATCACTTTTTTCATTCATTTTCAGAAAAGTAGACTTGCCCGACCCCATTGTACCCAAACACAACATATTGTATGACGTACGATCGGGCGTATGTGCAAATCTATCAAAAATAAAGGCACCATTGGTTGAAGTGTGGCCAAACAACGTACCATGTGGGTCATACAAATATTGACCATAAAATGGAATACCGCCGCCAATAGCAGCAGCTCCCATAGTCGTTCCAGTTGGAGTAATCAAAGACTGTTCTTGTTCAGAATAGCTTTGATACCAGGATTTATATTGCTCTGCGAGTGTAAACTGGAACACTACGCCGCGGTATCCGTCTCCTCTCAATGCCCTACTGATCTCACTTACTTTTTCTTCTAATTTAGGCAAGGTATCAGCGTAAATTTTTATCTGAATTCTAATTGATTTCGGTATTTCAGTACCCGAATTAAACATGATAGCTAATTCTCGTAAGTGTAGCTGTTCCTCATCTGCACTATCCATATCAGTTTGATACCGGCCTTTAGCCGCTTGATCCTGTTTTTCAGTAATCGACCGATTAAGCTGAGTTTGAACTTTGTCGAGTTTCTCAGTATGACTTTCCATTTTAACTTGTGTTGAATCAAAGCCAAACATTTCATATAGCCACAGAAGATTAGGATCTTTGCGATAAGAGATTATATTTAAGAATGTAAAATACCCATTGCCTAATGCTGCATACTTGTCATAGAACCTAACTCCACCTTTTGGTTGGTAAGCCGCAATAAACTGCAAATCATACCCTTCTTCTGCAAGCCGCTTTTGGTCGTCTCGTGAAAACACTTGCTTATTATTCCTTTTTTTAACCCGGCCTCGCTTATCAGCAAATAATGTTTGACGGCCAGCCTTTTTCAGTTTTTCTAAGGTCTTCATTTATATTTCCTTTCTAACCATCGCTTGGATTGTTTAAGTCACAAAGAACAGCCTCCGTTTGTGCACGATTTAGTCGTTGCGGGTGCAGTTCCTGACTTTCCAAAATGAACATATTTGTTGCTTTACGTATTTCCTCGATACTTTCAGCATAAATTTCAGCATAATAATCTTTGGAGCTGTATTGATCTGGCCGGCGTTCAACCATTTCTGCTTTGGCAATTTGCTCGCTTATATCATTGGCACGCCGTCTACCTTGTATAGTTGAAGTATCGCAATGCTGGCGCATATACCGCCAATAACGCTGGTTTACACTAGTATTTAATTTTGACGGCATAGCAAAGTAGGAACAGTCTTCTAAGTACGTCCGACTCAAATGAGTTAAACTATCCTGCCATTTTTCTAGCTCCGAATCAGATAAATCAAAAAGTGCCGTGGAGGCTACTTTTAGAAAACGACTTACCTTGCCGTCTGGGAAAATCATTATTCCATCTTCTGTACAGTTAATTGGACCACCTAGCGCCAAAGTATTGCGAATGTCTTCTTCAGCTTTCTTCTGTTCTTTTGTTCTGTTAATAAACAATAATTTTTTCTCCTCCTTCCTTTTTTTCGGCTTTTGCTCATCTTCGTTTGACAGTGAAATTGGATAATAACTTGCTTTGTCTTGCAACAAAACAAAAAGCAGCACTCGCCAATTTCTCATACCGGGTGCTGCGTTCGTTCGCATTATTAAAAATATTCCTATCATAAAACCTAAAACTGCTGATATGATTTTAAAAACGGGCAAAGTTGAATATATATTACCTAATCTCAAACCTAGCATTGTCAATAAAACTACAATACCTATGTCAATAAGGTTAAAAAGCCAGATTTTGATTGCAACTTTAGTTGTTTTTGGTATCAGCATATGTTTACGATCATATGTTCCTTGATACGTTTGTTTTTCGTCCATTTAGCTCAACCTACTTCCTAAACTTAGGCGGGATAGTAGAACCAGAATCATCAGATGGACGCCTATTTTCTGTTTTTTGCTTTTGTAAATTGTTTTTTACATAGCTACTAGTAGGAGTTTCTGTTGGACGATCAACTTTGTTAACATCATTTGAAGCAATAAAGTCAGAACCATCAAGATTTCGGTTAGGAACATCATTAGTCCTCACATCGTTAACATTATCTTTCCACTCGTTATAAGTGTACGGCGCTGAAGTAACTGGATTATAGTCTACTGGACTGTATCTACCAACCTTACCGTTGCTACTGGTTAAATGATTTTGTGAATCGTATTGTTTAGCCCTTGATTTCCAGCTATTATAGTTAGACTTACTAATTGGAGTAGTAGAAGTAGCATGAGTTTTCGGACTAGCTGAATTAGGTTTTACACCGTTACTACTTCCTGTCTTTGCCCCAGCTGGATTAGAAACCGGGTTAGGAATTATAGTAGTCTTTTCCGACAAGTCGTCAGGATTTGTCGTTTTTTGCTGTGGTCCCTGTGACTTAGGCACATCGTCTGTTTCTTGCTGGTTTTCATTTTCGGGTGCACTAAATGGAACACTCGGTTCTCCTTGAGCAGTATCAGAAGCCTTTCTCTGAATTTTATCTGCCTTATTCTTTGCAGAAGACGTCTGCCCAATCGGCGGCAAGCCATCTGTTGGCTGACCATCCATTCCAATAGGTTGCTTAATCACATTGCCAGACAAATCGAAGCCGGCCATTTTATTAACTGCATTTTGACGTGAACCAGTTTTAGCCTGCTTATTAGCAGCACGTCTAATACTGCCAGCACTATTAAATTTATCTCCAAGATTGTTTGCAGCATTTTTAGCCTTAACTGGTGCTGACATAGCTGCTGCTCCCATACGACCAAGTTGTTTGGCACCATACATAACGGAACCTGCTGCTCTCCAACCATGTTGAGCGCCAGTATCAACATTAAAGAATTGACTAACTTTTTCATTCCCAGTTATTAGCATAATTGTTGCCGCAAGCATAAAAATCGTGAACCCCCAAGCACTAGTTATGCCTTTATTGGCCCACGCACTTGCGGCTTGATAAAATGCTAATTCAAAGGCTTGCAAACTTACTAATAACACCGCTGAAAAGATTGATGTTAATACTTTTTTTGTTTTTTGGCCTGTATCTAAGTCGGTTGCAAAAATAACCGTAGCTAAAATTTCCATTACGACAATATCAATAAAAGATTTAACAATTGCGTAGCCTGCAAACATATATGCAAAAGCTAGTGCCAACAAGCAAATCAGAACAGGAAGGAAATTGATTGTGTAGCGTAAATAGCCACCCATTGAAAAATCAAACAGGTGCCATATATCATTAGCAATCCATTTCGAACCTTTACCATTTTCCTTTGGCGTATCATTAGACGTGTATTTTAACCAGCCGTAAAGAAAATGTGTTCCTGGTGTTTTATCATAATTTCCCTTCTTGTAAGGGTGATCTTTCTTTTCTAGCTCTGAGCCGTCTTTGATTTTTGCGTAATCCAGTACTTCCGTGAAATCCACTTCACCATGGTCCACTTTCGATCGGCTTAAATCATTTAACCCCCAATGTAGCTTAGCTGGAGCTGTACTTGTCGCATAGCTAGAGCTAACCTTGGTTCCTTTGAAATTCGTATCAATCATGTACTCTAGGTCATTAGTATGGTCTTTGAGGACTTCAAAGGGTAATGAACTTGTTCCTTTTGATGCCTTACCCGTAGTCCCCAGTATACCTTGTGCCATTTGAACTGATGTTGCTGTTAGGAAGGACGTTACCGGGCCAATATTTGTAATCAAAAAAGCACTGATAAATAACTGAACTAGTACATTTTTTATCCTTGGTGGGTGGTGATCAATAATAATTTTAATGCCTATCCACATTAAGCAAATGATCATTAACATCGGTGCTAGCTTTTGACCCATACGCATTAAATTGCCAATCTCACCCTTGCCATCAACCTGGTCAACAAAATTGCCTACATTTAGCATTTTATTCATAAATTCGCTGGTAGCATTAGCAATACCATATACTCCCTGGATAATCCACCATTGCAAAATGGAGAATGCTCGGGTAAAAATGTTTGAATAGTGTAGATATTTAAGTGCGCTGTGCAAGGCGTTGACTGGAGCTATGCCTGTTAGTAATATCATTGAACCCACCTCTATTCTCTACTTTCCTTGTTAAATTCACTTTCTAACTCCGTTCTAATTTCATCATCTTCAATACTGTTAATGCAGGTTCTTACTCTGGCCGAATCGTCTTCATCAAATGCAGACAATATCTTTTCCGCTAGGTCAACTTCTAATCCATGCGATTTGTAGTCTACAACCAAGCGGGCAAAATCTGACTTGCTACGCTTTTCCTCTTGCTCATCAGTCGTATCTTCATCTACTATTTTTTCTTCAATTTGTTCCAAATTATCCATTTTTTGTTTATCTCCATTACTTGAAATCTCAGGTTGTTGTGCTGATACCTTGCTTTCGTTAACATTTGATTCATATGCTTTTACTGCAGCCTCGCTGGCTGTTCCCCTAAGAAAATCAACAAAATCAATCTCCAGCTCTTTTAGATTCAAATCCTTATGTAAGGATTCAACGCGAACAAGATTCGGATTGGCTCGCATATTCAAATTCTTCATGAATGTGTGCGCACCAGGCATGATGGTTTCACCGGTATTAAAAATAGGGTACGGCCTTACCCGTTTACCCCATTTATCAAATCTATGTACTGCTCTGATATTAAAGTCCTCTCCTGCTAGCATTTGAGAAAGCCGACTAGCTGTGATTATCGGTACTGCCTCAGCATGGATACTAGTACTAGTTGACTTACCATGATTATTGGCGCTATTGCCAACACTACTTGCTTCTATCGTTTGCTGGCCAGCAGACTTACTAAAGTCTTCATTAGTCTGATTATCAATACACTTAATCAGCTTTTGATTCTGCCCATTTTCTTTTATCGTTGAACCCACTTCACGACCATAGCTATCATATAATTGTTTATCTGACTGCAACGCTAGGGTAAAAAGAATATTCCTACCAGCTGATACGGTCATTAAATTGTCCATATTACTAATCGTTGGCATATTGCCAAACTCATCAAAAATACAATTAACGCGGCGCACCGTCTTATTTCCAGCTACGTTTGCACATTGTCTTGCTAACTCACTGTACATTTGCTGAATAAAGATTGCAGCAATCGCATTATTTGACCTATCATAATCAGGAATTGATAGAAAGATTGCCGTCGGCTTATCCGAATAGTGAAACTTAATTTTTGAAATTTCTAATTCATCAAATAGCACTTTAGTTGCAAGTTGATGATTATTTTGTGTGGTCGTTTTTTTACTAAAACTAAGCTCAACAAGGCTATGTTTTACTTTAGTAGCATTTTCCTGATAGCAGATTTCCATCCAGTCACCATCTTGAAGCTGCACGTCAAAATTGTAGTCAACATAACCTTTAATACCAACTATAATTGGAAATTCTTTAATGATTTTCGAATGCTTTGAGCCATTTTTTTGCGGTTTTCGAAAACGTAAAATAATCTTTTGATCTTCCATTTCCACTGGCAGCTTAAATTTAACGTATTTAGGAAAGCCTATGCTTCGTAAATCAATTGAATTCATGCTTGTCATAGCAGCATTTTGGGGTAATTGAAATATTTTTAAATCTTGCAGTAAATTGCCAACAATATTCCCACGGGTTTTGCCCGGTTGCGTTTTCAAAATTGCATATTCCTGTTTAGCATATGAATCTTGAGGCAAGTGATCAAAATAATCATCCAGCACACTAACCTGCTCAACCTTATTGTTAACAAGCTTTAAGTAATACTGGCTATTCAATTGCGTTACCAACTCATCCAAATTATGTAGGGTTACTTTTTCTGGGTGTGCTTTTCCATCTGCGAATTTAGTTGGATTCAAGCACATTCTGATTATTTCTGCGCTAAAAGCATTAGCGCCACTTTGCGCGCCTTGATAAACCCACGCATTTTCTCCTTCTTTTTTCTTACGAAAAAGCGTATACGTCACGCTATTTAGTAGTTGATCGGCCTCATCTTCTTTACCCTCTTGAAATTTTTCTGTTACTAGGCTTAAAGGATTATAGCTCATCGAATTCATTGGGTCTGCCAAATTGAATAAGTAAACATCATAGCCACGTTCCCTCAGCACATCAGCAAATGCTGTATACAGTTCTTTCTTGGGGTCATTGACTACTAGGCTTGACTGCTTTTCAGCACGAGAGAGATTATCAAGCATTGGTACTATCACACCATCACTTTTACCAATACGGCTCGTCCCAAAAATCAAATTGTGAACCGGTTCGTCGTCAATATAGTAGTCATGTTGATAATGGCTGATTGGAAAGCCGCCGTATCCCGAAAAAGTTTTATCTTTTTCTGGAATACATTTATACTGTTCCTGAATTTCTTTTCTAGTTGTAAAGCGGCTATCGCCTTTTTGCCCGTATGCTATCGTGCTGTCTGTTTCACCATTTACTGCTATGCCAATTTTTTGTAAAGCCAATACCGTAATAATTGGGCTAATTATTAACAAAATAAAAACTTCGTTAAACCCAATTTTGCTGTGAAATGGATTTAACGCTAAAATCAACGCTTGAGCCAGGGGTATACTGTGAAATGCTGACTTTTGACTTTCACTTTTCAGAAGAATTCCTAGCCAATGAATACTGTTGTCTATGTACAGGAAAAACAAAAAGGCAATAATCATTAAAACCATTGTCTTTTTATTTGGGATTTTTAAAGGAGTTTGCGCTTGGCGCGAATTCGGCAACACCTCTCCTGCCGTACGGTGTCTAATAAGTTTGTTTGATCGTAATAGTGTATTGCATTTGCTGTTAATATTATTGATTTGGTGCTGGATCTTATGTAAGAACGCCTGCACCTTATCTTTATCCATATTTTCCACCTACCCTTTTTGCTCATTTTTGCTTTCTACCTAATACCCATTTCTTGCCAGCCAACCATTCTGCCAATCTTTAACATTATAGAAAGCCAATGCTATTGCATGTCTTGCTGCATAGCTAACCTTCTGTTTTTGACGTGGCGTCAATTGTACATAGATTGCCCTCATACTATTCTGATCATTTGCAGCGATTGCATAATATAATTTGCTAATCCACGTTGAGTGGGCGTCATTAATCTCTTTTAACGCTCTAATATCGCCTTGACCCAATGCACCGTCCATTACATCAATCTTGGCTGACCAGCTCTTTGCTGCGTAGTAAAGCAACACATTACTATCATGCACTTTCCGCCCAGATTTATGCTGTGTTCTTGAGTGTTTTCCTGACCTTGTCACTCGCTTACGACCACTTGTTTTTTCCGAGTCTTGGATTGCTTTGTTTGGCTTAATTACAGCAGATTTGTGTTCCTGACTCGTCAGCTTTGACTTAGGTTGCAGATTAACATACTCATAATAGCCGAGCGATCCTAACCCTAAGAGTAGGATAGCTGCTAGACCTAACTTCCGCACAACTTTATGTGTAGGCTTCGAACTTTTTTCTTCATTTGGCTTTTTAAATTCTCCATTAACCGCTAACGATTTATCAGGTTTAGTAATAACTGGTAACAGGCTATCTTCCTTGATATGCTTGTCAATTGCTTTATCCAAATCAATAGTCTTACCGGTCTTAGCTGCTTCTCGCTGTTCCCTCAAAGCCTCCTTAATAGCTTGAGCAACACCGGCAGACAGAGTTTTGGTCAGTTCTTCCGGATATTCTTTATCATGTTTCTCTCTATAGGCAAGCTCTTGCTCTTTAAGTTCATTGGCCTTTTTCTTCAAAGCCGCAATTTCTTGCATTTTGATAATTTTAGCTTTATTTTGCTGCTCAAGTTTTGCTGCACGTTCATCTTTTCTTTTTTGCCGCTCAATTAGCGCGGCTTGCGCCTGTATACTCTTTACTAGATGGTCAGTATTCTGCTCAAATTTGCTTCGATGGTGCTCAAATACCTTTTCAATCTCTTTACTGTACTGATTTTCAATTTCTTGGTGCTTATCTCGTAATGTGCTATTTCTTTCTTGAACTTCTGTATTTCTGTATTTAATCTCGGTAGATTGATTTTTCTTCTCCAAATCTCTATCGACCAACATATTACGTTTTTCTAGCAGCAAGTCTTGAGCATGTTCAAAGTTTTCTTGTTCAACTTGCTTTTCATGTTTTATTCTTTTCGTAGCTTCGGCTATTTCCTTCTCGGCTTCAGCCTCTAATTCCTTAGCTTTTGCTGCTTTCTTTTCAACTATTTCTTTTTTATTTTCACTTTTTTCCGCTTCAGCTTGTGCTTTGTTTTCTTTGAATTTGTTAGCCGCTTTGCCAGCAATTGTATCTTCCAATAAGCTCTTATTGACTTCATCGTAGACATCATTTAACTCATTAAGTGCTTTCTTTTTTAACTTTCCCGTTGCTTTTTCGTATTCAACTGCCGCAGTTCTTAAGTGACATTTATCCAATGCCTGTTCAATTGCAGTATTAAGTTCTCTTTGATATTTATCTTGCGGATTAGTTACATACCCTAAGCGCTTCCTTAGCTCATCTATATTAAAAACGGTTTGACTGTCTTTATCAGTAATAGCTTGAAAAAGACTTTTGGCTGCAACATAAGATGAACGAGTAAGGATTGTAGTATCTTCCTTGTCTATATCACTTTTTTGTTGAATAGCATCATTTTCGCCAGATAAAAAATCTTCTGGATTAGGGCTAACAGTAGAAACTTCTTCAAGATTAGGCAAATCATCATTTGGGTCTTCTTTGTCTTCATTTTCTGGGGCCACGCCCCTCACGGAGCGTGAATCATCATTTTTTTCACTTTCTTTCTCCTTCCGATTTATCGCTAATTCTTCACTTTTATTTTCTGAATCAGCATACAAGTAATCAACATCTTCACTTATATCTTCATGCAAATTATCTGTTTGCAACTCAGCTTCAATTACGTTTGCTAAGTTAAGCATTGTCGCATTTTGTTCTGAACTATTATCTGTATTAGTAAGTAACCGATCGGCCATGCTTTGAAGGCCTGAATATTTGTCTGCAGATGTAATTGATACGTTACTAACTGTATAAACTTTTTCGTTTGAATCAACTTCTAAGTCCACAGTTACTTTTTTATCTTCATCTAATTCTTCTGCAATCGCTTTGACCTTTGCATTAGCAGTAGCTATATCCATTGCTTTACTATTTTTGCCAAAACGCTTGCCCACCAACTCATACCGTTCTTTTTTTGGAACGTTCAAAAATTTTATTTTGGTCATAGCCAAGCTCCCTCTTCTTTAGCTTAAAGGTTACTTAAAGACACCCATAATCCAAGCCACTAAGTCTACGGCTAACACAATCATGGCCAGGCCACAAATAACTCGTCCAAGTGAGCTTTTAGCCCATTGTGCACCATTGCGGCCACTCATCCAGGCAACTCCTAAAACTAAAATCATTAAAATTGCGACTGCCTTACCAATAGAAGCCACTCCGCTATCCAGCCCATTGATTGCGTCAGTGACTTTTTTAGGAATATCACTACCAGAGCTACTAGCTAAAAATACTTGTCCTTGCATTAATAGATTGTCTAACATATTCATTTGTTTTTTCTCCTTAGTATTTTTAAAAATTCAATTCTTATTCTTTTACCAACTTACTTATAGTTAAGCCTAATCATAGGCACCACCACCTTTTTAAACAGAAAAAGCGACAACTTAATAGTTACTTACTATTAAGCTATCGCTCAAAATCTTTATTAAATTTTTCCCACCGCATACCCGATTGTGGGAGCTCTCAATCACACAAAATCAATTTTTCTCCCATATACTACATTACCTGTCCTTTTGTTTTAAAATTGACCTCTACTTTATTTCGGGTAGTTCAATCCATTTCTTAGCACTAGCGTCTGGTCCCTTAGGCTCAACATAGACGATATTAGTTGGATCGTCCTTGCCATTAATAATCCAATGTGCCTTATTTGGAACTCGGATAATGCCGCTAGTCTTGTCTAAGTACTGCATTAAATCTGGCGTGTCCTTGACACTCGCAGTAATAACCATTCTAATGTGTTTACCATGCCATTTGGTTGGATCATTTGCGACCCAATCAGCGGTATTATCGTCTTGGGTCAGCTTACCTTCAGCAGTAATATCTTTGTTGTTATCATCTTGGTCGTAGACCTTAATATCCTTAAGGCTTAAGACATCTTCGAGCTTATCTTTAAGTTCTAAAGACTTAATGTCCTCGCCATCTGGAGCTGCCACATCAACCGTATATTTGTAATCTTCATCATAATCCACTTTAATGCTGTCGCCCTTACCATTACCGTCTTTAGAAATGGCCTTAACTTGGGATTTTGGTGTAAATGGAACATTAGTCGTAGTTTTATTACTATCAGCTGAACCATTATTAGTTGTCACTTTAGCTTCATTATAGATTACTGCTTGGTCACTATGCTTTGGATCTTTATGATCCGCCAAACTAACGCCTGGCTTAATCTTGGCATCAAAGGTTACTTTGTACTGCTCACGATAAAAGTCATCATGTTCTAAAGATGATTCTTTAGCAATTACAGATAGCTTGTTATCAGGGTTAACTGATACTGTAAACATGTATGTAACATCTTGGCTCTCTCTGTTATAAACATGAACATTTGAAATATCTAAATCTTTGTCTAAATTATCAGTAATCATATATTGATCATATTTAAACTCAGGTCTTACAGCTGGAACATCATGCATTATTTGATAGTGGTAGGTTTCATAACGATTTTTTAAAAGGTCATGGTCTATTGACTTATCTGTTCCAACTTCGGTTGGTGTATTAGTACCTTCATCTGAATCTGACACATATTTTACCGGTTGTTTAGGTTTATCTTTTAGCATTGGTGTTGTACCAAATTTGAGATAAGCATGATTAAATAGTGACGCGTCAATAGAAGTTGCAATATCTTTAATTGGATATTTAGTATCTGCGTCAGGATCATATTTACCAATCATATTCCAATAACTGCTGTCTTTTAGCAGGTCATTCTGGTCTTCAACGGCATGCTTACCAGTGTTTTGGCCAAACACCCAATTCATGGTAAAACTTGACGACTCAGAATATGCAGCAGTAAAACTACCTTTTTTATCTGCGCTCGTTAATGTACCTGAATTATGGCCGCTATCATCAGTTATAGGCGTATTATGTTGATTAGCGTCAGAATAAATATAATCTGTGCCACTTATTTTTTTATAGCTTAACCAAGTTTTTCCCGTATTATCGTCGCCATAAAAAAGTTGATCAACACTAGACATGGTAGGAGGATCAATACCAATCCATTGGTTACCATCAATATCATCAAATGTCCAAGCAGCCGTCATTTTAATTGGTTTATGTGTATCATGATCAATATAGTCTAGGCGATATTTCACCGCCCCCATACCGGGAGTAAAGATTTCAAAATCATCTTTTCCAAAGGCAACATAAGCAGTATCTAATGGCTTTTTAGTATCTGCTTTACCGTTGCCGTCAGTATCAACCCACGCATAATTCTGCACATTCCAGTCTAACATCGTCACTTTGAGATCCACAGTGTGACTTCGATAGACGCCAATGTTTGAATAATAAACTCCAACTTTACCTTTCCATTGCTTGTTATTTGTTTGCCCATCTTTGCCATTGCCGTAGCTTAGCTGAAAAGCATACCAATGCTTAGTCCGACCTTCTGTATGACTAGAAGAAGTGGCCCAATCTGCATTGGTACCACCAAAGGGCGTTACTTTTGTAACTCCTGGATTTACTTTTCCAGAAAAAGCATACTGTCCTGGAATTTTATTTGACTGCGCGTTAGTTGACTTGGGTAAATCTGTCATTTCAGTGTTATCTGCTTTCACAGAATTTTTACTGAAAGCCAATCCACCAGTAATAGCACATACCGCAATTAATGCGTCTATGCTTTTCCTTAAGCTGCGTGGCTTTATTGAACTGATTAAATTCATTCAATTTTTCCTTTCTATTTTCAAAAAATAAAAAAAGCATTACTTCCCAGTAATACTTTTGTTTAATCTTGCTATTTAAATTCTATTATCTATCTAGTTTTTTCAATGTTAATTAGCATTATAGTAGTTTGACCAGTCCTTGCTGGTTCCAGCCACCTCGATAAATACTAATCCAACAGTTGAATAATTTCCGTCCCAGTTATAATTTAAGGCCAATGAACCAAAAGCTTTGTTGTCAAACAGCCCGACAATTTTACTCTCGTAAAATGGATCATCCTTTAAACTATTAAAAATCTCGGTAGCCACATGTTCAGGATTACGATCCTTAATGTTAAATTTTGCAGGAGCACCAAGATAATGACCATAATATTTATAATGGTCAAAAGCTTGCACTGCATTCATGCCCTTGCTGGACAATGTTGGCAAATACTTAGCAATATCTTGGTTATTAATATCTTCTGAATAAAAAAACATGTTATTAGCGGTTGAAGAAACCTTGCCAATAAAACTATCTAGTTCTGGATTAGATTTGTAAGGCTCATATCCTTGTTGAACTCTATAATTTTGAATTTTATTCCATAGAGAGTTCTTAATTTGCGCTAATTCAGAATCTGAAAAGTACACCTTATATCCTAACTTATCATTACTATTAGCAAGTAGGTGCTTTATTTCTTCTTTTGTCGGCTTATCATCTTTGCCTGGCATGTCTGAGATTGAACTGTTATTGGTATCGGTAGACTCCAATTTGTGGTCAGTATCACTAATAGGTGTTTTAGCAATAGAATCGTTTATTCTAGCCGTCGACGTCAATATATAATGATTGCCACCAAGTTTATAAAATTGCTGCCCGTGGATTTTAGTTATACCGTGAGCTTCTTCCATTAACCCCTTTTTCAAAGTAATGTTCGTAGGTAGCCCTTTGCTATTATAAACTGTTGCATTAGACGTTAAGACAACGGTATAATCTTTACTTTTATTAGCAGAATTAGCCTTTGCAACATTAGCTGCTTTAATATAGCGGCCTTTGCTAATATGGTAATATTTTTTACCCTTAATCTTAGTTATGCCGTGACATACTAAAGTCCGGTTCTTCTTCAAGGCTTTTCTGCCTTTGCGTTTACCGTGTTTATTATAGACATACGCATTATGTCTTAGCTTAATGCTATAAGTCTTTTTGGCGGCTTGCACCGTTTCCAAATTAGCGCCCAAGCCACTGTTTTGGCCAACACTCAAAACACCAGTGCTCAATAATGCAGCAGTTGCTAGACTAATTACTACTCTCTTTTTCATGCTCTTACTCCTCTTTACTCCTAAAACATCTAATTGGCATATTCAAATGCTAATTTTGGATTATCATTAAAAATATCCATCAACTTAGATACAGCACCTCTCGGCGTACTTCTCCCTGTTTCCCACGAGGTTACCGTTTTAGGAGAAACAGCCATTACTTTCGCAAATTCAACTTGAGTTACATTTAGTTTCTTTCGCAACTGCTTAATATCTTCAGCGTCATATTTTGGCGCTAAGTCGATAGTTTCAACTTGAGTTTCAAAACCTGGATCATGTCCATCTATAAGTTCGTTCAACTCATCTAAGCCTCTTAACAATCTTGATTTGTTCATTACTATTTCTCCCTTAATCGCTTAACTGTCTTCTTTAAAGCATTACGTTCTGCTTTAGAAAGATTAGCTTTTTCTTTTTTAGCATAAATTGCTATAAAGTAAAGACAATCTTGAAATGCAGTAATATATATTGTTCGATAACTACTGCTTTTACCCCTATTGTCTTTTTTAGAAGAAAATCTAAACTTATACGCACCTCCAGTTCCTTCAATAATTGAGCCAGGAAATTTCTTACCATGATTATTTATTGGTGAATTCTTTACATAATTTTTAACTTGATTTTGTAAATCTTTCTTATCTTCACTAGTAAGACCATATGTATCCCAATCTTCATTAAATGAAGGTGCATATTTAAACTTTATGTCTATTTTTTTCATGCTATTTCCTCTACTACCAAATATTATATACCATTTATTAGTAGTATTAAAGTGATTAAGGGACTAATTAAAAATTATTTTTTGATACTCTTATTTACTTTATCTTTAAAGCCTTTTTTCTTGTTTTTCTTGTATAGATATGCACCAATTCCAGCTGCTGCGGCTACCAAAGCAGCTACAATCAACCCGGTGTGTTTCAAGATAAAGTGGCCAGTCTTCGGTAGGAGGCCGTTTTTGCCCGTTACTGGATTATTTGTGCCATCACCATGCAATGAACTCTTCGGATTATTTGGATTCTCCGGACTGTTGGGATTCTTTGGATTATTCAAACTATCTGGATTCCTTGGATCATCCTTTGGATTAGACGGGCCATTAAGTTTGGTGTGGACAAGGTTGGTTGGAGTGTCCTTGCCGTTAATCTGTAAATGTCCAATGTTAGGAACACGACCGTCACTGTATGAGCGTAAATCCGCATTAGCTTTAATGTTGGCTGCAACTGCTACGTAAATCTTTTTACCACTGTATTTCGTTGGATCTTTAGCTGTCCAAGTCCAACTTTCATCAGTGTCGCTAGTCGTTAATGCGCCATCATTAGTAATATTATTGCCGTCGCTATCCAAAACCACGACATTCTTCAGGTCGAGCACATTCTCCAAATCGTCACTTAGAACTAGGGATTTCATATCAGCGTTATTACCAATATCAAAGGTTAGTAAATAATCAAGGGCGTCACCTCTTGCAGCCTGATTACTTTCAACCGTTGTTGCATTAATAATTGATTTTAGGTCATCAGCGCTAGTTGGAGCAGTAGTTGATACACTAGTATCTTTTTGATCGTTTACATTTACTTTCTGTGCCGATTTATACGGATTAGAAAGTATAGACATAGCTTCGTTAAATTGTTTATCAGTTACAGATTTATTTGCTTTTCTGTAAGACCCGTCTGGGCTTTGGACAACTAGTTTTTTAGCTGCATTGATTTTGGCATTACTTGCATTAGCGTCGATTGTCTGATTTACCTTATCTCCGCTATTTTGGCCAGCAGAAGTCTCCGCTTTATTACCAAAATATTTGGTCCAGGCACTCGGATCTTTAACAATACCCTTTTTGGCTTTTGGCTCTTCCGTTTTTGGGGTGACAATCGGTGTGTTTGATGGTGTATCTTCCCCACTATCTTTCATGTGTGCGGTGTTAGGTATTTCAATCACATTGTTCTTTATGTACTTCTGTAAATCTGCATTCTCTTTGACCTTAGCTGTTACAAGCACGGTATAGGTCTTACCGCCCATAGTGGTCACCACATCATCTTTGGGTTGCCAGATAAAGCTTTCCTTTTCATCATCAATCTTCAGCTTACCATCAGAGTCAGTTACATCTTTACCGTCTGGGTTTTGGACAACCACCTTTTTCAGGTCAAGCACGTCTTCGAGGTCGTCCGTAATCTCTACATCTTTGAGCGTTTTACCCTGAGCTGGTGTAAATTGAATTTTGTATGTGTAGTCCTTACCAATCTCAACATTATCCTTGTCTTCATGATATGACCCAGAAAGACCCTCAACCGATTTAACAATCTTGTTCTTTTCAATAGGAGGCGGCGTGATAATATCAACCTTATTTGAAGGTGTATCTTTATCGTTATATTTCATATGAGCAATATTGGGGATTTGGTACTGGTCAGATGCTTTATCTTTATACTTTGATAAATCTACATTCGGCTTTACTTTCGCCGTTATATCAACAGTATAGGAGTGATCTGGCATTTTAACCAGATAATCTTTTGTCGGCTGCCAAACAAAGCTCTCTTTCTCGTCATCAATCTTGAGGTCTCCCTCGCTCTTAGTAATATCATTACCCTTGTCATCAGTTACTTTGACGTTCTTCAGGTCGAGCACATCTTCAAGATCGTCCTCAAAAGCAACATTGGTAATATCTTTACCATTCTTAGGTACCGTGTAGGTGACTTGATAATGAAATTCGTCACCAATGTTATATTTGGCTGAATCACCAAATTTGCCATTCTTATCTTGAACTTGCTTTAAAACAGTTGGATTTTTATCATTTGGCGTATGAACGTTAACTTCATTTGAAGGCACGTCTTTATCATTAATCAGCATATGCGCAACGTTAGGAATGTTGTATTGATTTGTATTCTTGTCTAAATACTTAGACAAATCTGCATTCTCCTTCAGCTGCACCACTGGCCGCATTATCATTTTGCGTCCAAACCACTTTTTAGGGTCTTTGGCCTGCCAGCTGACCTTATTAGTCGCCTTATCAAAATCTAAAGTTCCTTGATCCGTTACGTCATTGTTATTCTCGTCAAAAATCCGCGCCTTTTGATATTCAAAACATGTTTCAAGCTTGTCATAGAATTCAATTCGCTTGATATTCTGATCCAATGGCACTTGAAAAACAATTTGAAAAGGTATATCTTTGCCTTTTTCAAAGGTAGCGTCTGTACCTAATTTTGCTTGCTCTGCGGCGTTAGCCCTAACTGCAATAGGTTGTTGTGTGCTGTTGTAATAAGCAGCACTCACTCCAACACCAGTTAGCGTTAGTCCTACGCCTAGAGCTGCAGCAAGACGTTTACCTTGCTTCTTATTCAGTCTTTTCATTGAAAATCCTTTCTTTTAAAACAAAAAAAGCACCGCTACTTAGATAAGCAACGGTGCCGTTAAATATTATTTCTAACATGAGTTTCATTACTGCATAAACTCAACTCCTTTCAGGTTTTACTTTGCTCCGTGTAGTAGTAAATATGCTATTCCCCCTACTCCTATAACAAATACAACTACATAATTATTAATCGAAAAATAAAGTAAAAACAGATTAAAGAAAATTAACCCAGCATCTATAATTTTCAATTTGCTTGAATATTTAGAAACAAACATAAACAAAACGCCCCATAAAATTACGATGAAAATAAAAAAGAACGTTACAACTGCCCAGAAAATAATAGATCCGTGTTCTATGAATATTTTAGCTTTATCAGCTGGTAATAAAGAATTGAGATTATTTCCATACTGTAAGCGTAATGAATCTAAAAACCCTCTCAATTTCAAAAATTCGAAAAAGTTAGTTATGCTTCCGAAAAATAACATCCAAAAAGTTACTGCTTTATTCTTGATTAATTCTTTAATCATAATTCAGTGGTTTCCTATCCGTTAATTATGTAGCTAATAATTACTGCAAATATACCCCAAACAAAAGTTAATTTGGCTAAAATTGTTGTTTGTTCAGCAATTACCCAATGATAGAGCCTATTAATTAACCACAAGCTGGTAAAATATAGCCACGCTATACTATTAACTAATATTGCCACATTTATTTTAGCTGGCATAATTAATAACCACGAAAATATGATGGAAAAAAAAGTCCAAATTATATAGATTGCACTATTCTTAACTCTTGTTAAAGATATGACACTAAATAGAAATATGAAAAGCGAGCCAAAAAGATTTAACATTGTACTATGTACTAAATCTATTGTATTAGCTTTTATAATTAACTTAGCTAATTCTCGCAACCCGCTTACTTTAGCCACTAAATATAAGAGACCACCTGTATGGTTGCTGCAAGCCAATATCAATAAACTTGATGATATTAGCCCAAGTGCTATCGCTAGAAAAAGTATAGGAAAATTTATTTGATTTGAAAAACAAATCATAATCTGATTTTTGATTTTTGCTAAATACTTTTGCATTACTATATCCTTCATATTTTGGCATTACCGATTAACCTATCCGCTAACTTAGCTTGAACAATAAGATTAGCAACTGATTTTGCCCCTTTTAGACTAGATAAAAATACCATATTTTTCTAGTTTTTTCTTTGGTTATGCTACTTCTTTACTTGTCGAACCGTTACTTCAAGCTGCACCTGCCCAGCCATAATTCTATGTGCATAAGCAATACCTAGTGCGCCAATAAAATCATTGGTGTCAATCGTTGAGTTGAAATAAACATCAGGATACAGGTCTTTAATGCTGCTAATCATTTGCTCATAGTCAGTTTCGTTAATATCCATTGCAATTGCGACTAACCCCGATTTAACCTTGGCCATTAGCCACTCCGGAATTTTTACCTTCCCCCAATCATCCTCTGGTTCAGATTCACCGATAAACATCCGTGGGTGCTTATTCGCTTCCTTTTGGGACTCTTCTTTAATCAATTCATTAAAAGCATATCTAACAATTTGTTTGGCAGCATTGGGAACTGTTAGTTGTAATTCTTTAAAGTTGCGTGAATAGCCCCCTTTTCTAGCAATGTTGTCAGCAGCACTTTTAGCATAGCTTGCCATTAGATTCTCAACTGCTTGATATTCACTTTTTGGCACTCTAAATGCTAATCTATGTATTTTCTTCTCCACCATTTCTCATTCTCCTTATATATGACGTATTAACTTACTAAGTTTAGCCTTGTTTCCTTTCAATTCAGAAACAAAGAGCCACCCTAGATAGGCGAGAAAATTATGTTTTACAGAATAATCGCATTCAGCAATTTCTGGATATAAATTTTTTTGTTGTTTAAGTAAGGAAATAAAAATCTGACTTGGAACTTTGGCTAAAATAATGTAGCCATTTTCTTTATTATGATTAATTTCAAACTCTTTTTTCCAAAACTCATCAACTATTGTATTTAAACTGAGGTCGTCTCCCCTCGCCTGCTCCTGAACCATTTCTTCAGCTGCAAATTTAAAAATCATTGTTGCGGCGAAATCGTTATTATTTTTGTCGACTTCAAAATTTGCACGACAAAACTGTTCAACTTTATCAAAATCTGATTTTAAAATTTTAAATCGGACAACTACCATTTTTTTCCTTTCCATCAAAAAAAGAAGTTACTCTTTGTAATTCCTCTATATCCTAAATGACGCTTTAACGTACTTAGACGCCGATTTTAACGATTGCGACCCAGTTAACCTACCCCTAACAAAAAGCCGTCCTTGGCCCGTATAATCGCAGGTAAACAAAGATATTACTGGACTCCTTCTAAACTTCTTGGTATTAAGAGTTAGACGCAAATTATAGACGTCAATAAAGCGCGAGGAAGTTATCTTATAGAAATAGACCTTTTTAAAGTCGGTTAGAAAGATTGCCGTACCATTACGCAAGCTGCCATTAACCTTCGCCGTGTAAAGCGGACTAAAGTAGGACCGGCCATCATCCATATTGTGCCCAGCTAATGAGTAATTATTCTGGCCCATCTTCTGATTAGCCCAGAAGGTACCAACACCTAAAGCCAATTCATTATTGCCTGTCCCACGATAAATATTTAGTAGAATATTCTCATCGTTAATGGCAATTTGGCCAACTGCCCGATAATCTTGCCGATGACGCCAGGCATCTATCAGCGATTGCGGCGAAATCGGCTTAACATGCTTTAAATTGTAGTCAGGTTTCTTCTTCTGCTTATGATAACGAGCCTGTTTTAATTCAGTACGGTTATTAGATAAAGATTGAGCTGTTAGCCCCTGGAGTTTGTTAAAATTTAGCACAATTAATGCAGCTACTAAAAGTAGCAAAATTAGCAAGACTCCCCTGATAGTGTGCCAATTACACTTCTTCATTTTCCTCCTCTTAAAACAAAAAAGAGTAGCTACTTTAAGTAACTACTCTTAACGTAATTTTTACGCCAAATGCAAGTTTATAAATTTGGCAACTAGCTAAAGCACCTTAATCATAAGATATAGAAATGTGCTTACCTACAGCTGCCCCTAATTTGTCCAACATGTTAAGTGTTGGACTCATATTACCGTTCTCAATTCGTGCAATAGTTGACTTACTTACATTAGCCTTTGCAGCCAAATCCCGTTGACTGAGTCCTGCCTTTTTACGCAACTCAGTAACCGCCACGGCAGCTTCCAGTTGGCGGCCATACTGATCAGCAAAATCCTTCAACTCAGAATCGGTTTTAGTTAATTCTTCAAGCATTTCTTCAGTTTGAGTTTTCATTATTATCACTTCCTAAAAATTTGGACCTAATTGTTTTGGCGTGAGTTATTTCCTTCATAGGAGTCTTATTGCTCTTCTTCTTAAAACCATGTGTAATAATATAATGGTTTCCTTTCTTATGAAAATAGATAGCTCTGGCACTATTGCTTCCATGATGTGAGCGGACCTCAAATAAATTTGATTCGAGTTTTTTAACCCATTGTTGTTCTTGTGCTATCAATAGCCCAAATTTACTAATTTTTTCAATTGTAACTAGTAATTTTACGGCTTCTTTGGACGGTAGCTCATGCAAAAAAGCACGAAACCCATTTTGATCATAGTATTCAAAAACAACTTTTTCTTTCATAAGGTCCTCCACTAAACATTACGGTAGCATATGCGCTACCAAATTGCAAGTAAGGTTTTGCTTTTTAGGTTAAGTAATATGCTATATTTATATAGCATATTTAGTTTTGACTGTCAAAGCTAATATTACCAATATTTGCTTGTAAGTAAGCCTCATTTTTCAACTTTTGTGTCACGAAATCAGTAACGATTTTATATTCTTCCGATTTTTTGTTCGTGCAAGCCTCACGTACAAATTGCCAAAAGGCTGTTTCAAGCCAGTCATTGTATGAGGCTGTTTTTACCTTCTTTAAATAGGCAGCAACGATTGGATCAAGCTTTTTTGCCATCGTTTCTCCTTTTATAAACAAAAGACACTCAAAGTCTAAAACATTCAGTGTCTAATTAGTATTTTGACTAGAAGGACGGTCTACGCCCTTCTATTTTTTTAAAATTTATTACCGAAAACTTTTACCAAATTGGATTTCTACTCTTTTTAAGTAATAAGTGTTATCCCAAAAGCTCTCATTTTCATGTTAATTAACTTTTTCAGTTAAAAAGGCACACTTTTGATTTTTCACTTCGTCTAGCTAATCACTGGTCTAATTGCTTATTTTTTCTTTGTTCAAAAAACCTGGTTACTACCAGTAAAAATAAGCTCATAGACGACGGTATTCCTGTGAATCCTTTTCAGCAGCGACATAAGTTTCGGGGCATTTCCTCCTAGATGTATTGTCGATATGACAATACTCCATAATAAAACAGCTACATAACAGTAAATTTTAACGTTGCAAGTGGTTATTAAGCACAAGCTTTTGAATCTCTTCGTCCTGGAGACTTAGCGAGGGCAACTTGGGGAGTAATTGGCGACCGCTGTTCCGCAGTTAATAGAATACAAGTGAACATGCCTGCTCTATTTCTTATCACGTCAGCCCAAACGTAGCATTTTCTGATTTATCTGTGGTTTCCATGTTCTACCACTCCTTAGGCTTATCCGCTTGGCAAGGTGCAGTGTTTCAGCAACAACTTCATTCTTAATACTTTGATTCATAAAAACAAATCAATTGTTAAAAATTTCATTGACCTTGTACTCCAAGTTTCAGCGTGAGTAGTCAGATACTATCCACGCCGCCAGTTTATCGAATTGTCAATGTACAATCGACAAATATACAATTTGTCTAAAAAGATAGAAGGCGTCGAAGCCTTCCCGCTATTCACGGTTGCCATGCAATATCCTTAATCTGCATTATTAGTTTTCAATATTCGACATTGAAAGAGAGGAATATTAGAAAGCAATCTTAATCGCAGATTATCAAGATTGCTTTCTATAGAGCTCCAAAGGATTCGAACCTTTTCAAATTTAACAAGTTGAATTTTCTGCCCTTTTGCAGAAACTCTTTTTACTAAATATTGAAAATCTTTATAATCGGCCCTTATCATTTAGATACGATTTTAAAGTCTTCCGCAATTTATTTTCAGATATTTTATGTTCTTTACTTGAAGAAATGATTTCAAAGTCAGCCAGAGCTGTTTGATATTCTTTTTCAGCTTGAATTAGCTTGCTAATTCGCTTTTCCAGCTTTTTTGCCTTACGTCTAGTATCACGAGTTATTGGATCAATACTTAAAACAGCTAATTTATCTTGAAATTTATCAATCTGAGCCTCAACTTGCTTTATCTGGTCTTGATAATTTTTTTTAGTATTTTCAATTTGTTTTGCATTAGCTAGACTTGTTTTTAGCTCGTTAGCTGACTTGATATATTCTCGCAATTTCATCGCAATATATGCGGCTGTAGCGCAGATGATAATAATTTCCAATCCTTGCATGAAATGGCCTCCTTACTCCAATTCTGCTGTCTGTATTTTCCACAAATACAACAAGTAAAACAAAATTAGGGTAAAAATAATTGTAAAAACAATAAAACAAATGTTGGCAAAGTGATTAAGCCTATTGTCCAATCTCCACCAATATCCAAAAACCGGAGAACGTCCTGCTTTATAAGTAACAAACCCTATAAAGCATAACCAACCTAAACAGACTAAAGCACTGGACAATATATGGGTCATCATAAAACTTAAAATATTAGAAACCTGATCAGTCAGGAAAGCAACAAATTTTTCAATAACACGCATTTTTTGTCACCTTTTGGAAAATCTCTTATTAAAAACTAAGGGTGTAAATCCACTATTATAATCTCTTTTACGATAACAAACTCCATCGCCATGCAGATTGTATCCGACTTGCATATAGCGATATACAAAATTTAATGGTTGTTTATAACCTATATATTTATTGTTTTCCTTATTATTTAGCTCTGTAGAATCATCTATCTGATAAAAATAACCATCTTGTCCATTGAGCCAATAGGCACCAAACATTTTAACTTTGACAATAGTTGCATAAAGTTGGTTAATAGAGCAGATGTTTAACCGTTTGCGACGTACAGCTTTTTTATTCTGGGTTCTCATATCATTAGTCCTTTTCATCTCATAAGTTAAAAGTTGTAAGACCCAAAAATCAATGATATACTGTTTTTAATTTAGTATTTGCTATTTCCGTATTAGTAAAGGCTAAAAAAGAAATTAAAAAAATATTTTAAGGGTTCAAATAATGAATTATGGATACGCTCGAGTCAGCACGCGGGAGCAAAACTTAGATTCACAGATTGATCTTCTAGAAAAATCTGGAGTAGACATAGTCTACAAGGAAAAATATACAGGAACAACCGTGCACAGACCTGTCTTTACTCAGTTATTAACAGTACTCAAAAGTGGGGACAAGCTTACTATTACTAAGCTAGATAGATTCGCTAGAAATACCAGCGAGGCTTTGAAGACCATTGAAGATTTGTTTACAAAAGGCATTACCATCAATATTCTTAACCTTGGAACCATTGATAATACGCCAACAGGTCAACTAACCGTTTCTATTTTTTCAGCAATTGCACAATTTGATCGGGACATGATTATTGCTCGAACCCAAGAAGGTAAAGCATATGCCCGAAAGCATAACCCCAACTATCATGAGGGGAGAAAAAACAAATATAGCGACGAACAAATTGAAAAGCTGTATTTGTTGTATAAAAGAGGTATCCCAATTAAAACAATTACTAAAAACACAGAAATTAGTCGTGCAACTTTATACAGGAGATTTAATAAATTAACACAAATAAAAAATTATTAAAAGCTTTAAAAGTTGATAAATCGTAACTTTTAATTTACGATTTTGCAAAATCCCCTCAAACTAGCGCGGTTGTAGTCTTCACGCCATTTGATTAGCACGTAGCAATACCTCTAAGCTAGTCCTCAGGACGCTCACTTTCTTCTGTGAGCGCCCTGTTTTGCGCTTGCAGTTGTGTGTGCGCAAACTTAGTAAAGCCGTTATACATTGTGCGGTACAGGTAATTTTCAGCATTTTTAATGCGTTTTTTAGGGTCATGTTCGCTGGCCCTAATTTTATTGAAGTAGCTTCGCAGCCAAGTGATTACTTCCTGCTGCAAGGATTTGCCTTCAAGACTTAATAGCACGGACTGCTCACTAAAACCTTGATTAGCCATCTCTTTTGCAGTTGCATTTTTTGCGTTCAAGATTATTTGGATAGCACGTTCAATTTGGGCTGGCGTACTGCACCAAGTTCTAATAACACCTAGTGCAGCATGACTAAGAAAGTCAGTGTTAGCCTTAGCGTCCATAATTTCAGTTAAATGTGCCTTAAGATCATCATTTTGTAAGGCAATCTGTTCAGGAGAATAATTGCTTGAGGAAAAGTCTAAGTGAGTATCTTCATGTATCTTATTAGTATCTAGATATTCTTTATATTGATTGTGTTTAATTTTTAAACTTCCGTGTGGCTCTAGGGATTGAGGGCTGTTTTCCGGAAGTTCATTTTTTAAACTTCCGTGTGGCTCTAGGGATTGAGGGCTGTTTTCCGGAAGTTCATTTTTTAAACTTCCGTGTGGCTCTAGGGATTGAGGCACTTTTTGCGCACTGTTAATCTCATAAATGTCTGCTGCAGTCACTTCCGGTTGCAGTAAATATAATCTGTTAGGTTGATTAACACCCATTCTTTGCTGTTCTAGCAATTCGAATTTTTCTAACTCTTTTTTGATTTTTACAACAGTAGCAGAACTTTTAACCTTTAACGTTTCACCTAATTCTGAATTGGTAAAAATAAAATAAATATCACCATTTTCGTCAACCCAATTATTTTTGATAGAGTAATTTAGTCGGTCTTTTAAAAAGCTAAATGCAACTGCTGCTGTTAAACTTAATTTTTCATACTTTGAATGATTCGTAAAAAAAACTTTTGGCAGTTGATAATAAGTTTCGCGGGTTAGATTGTTAAGGTTATAGTGCTTTTGGCGTTCCATAATATGTTCCTTTCAAATTTTGAATATTAAAAAAGTCGCAGTAGTTGATTAGCTACTGCGACTAAGTTTAGTCAGTTTTTCGATTATTTTTCTTTTTCGTAAGGTAAGCGTAAGGAGTTATCTTGTATTGAAACTCTGAAAATGCTATAATATCTTTAAAGAAAAAAGAAAATAATTGATTAACTAAGTGCATAGTTGATCAACTGGTTTATGAGAAGTTGGCGCTTTTCATAAACCCTTTTTTTTGGTCTTTTTTATTTGGTTTTAAAATTAAGAAATTCTTTTAAATTAAGAATAACAGTAACCGCTTATATTTGCAATAGCAAATTTCCCGGAGTAATCTCCTAAGTTTAATCACCTTCATAAACATAAATATGGCTATGAAGGTGATTATGTATAAGTTTATAGGCATACGCATACGCATGAGTATAAATACTAGCACGTTCATATACATAACTGTAAATATAAACATAAATATGTTGACTTACATCAACATATTTATTATGATAATTATGTTGATAGTTATGTTTACAATCATATTTATGAAAATATGCATCAACACATTCATAAATATGTATATAAGTGAAAGCTGGTTTAAATAGGAGTTCAGTATGAAAATTATTACTTTTGCAGCAATTAAGGGCGGCGTTGGTAAAACCACTTTAGCATTCAATTATGCTGAGTGGCTAGCTGCTAATAACAATAATGTATTATTAATTGACTTGGATCATCAATGTAATCTTAGTCAAATTTATGACCACTATGATACTGAAGGGACAGTAGGAAATATATTTTTAGGAAATGATAAAGTCGTAATCCATGAGATTAAACAGCATATTAGCTTAATAGTGGGAGATATGCACCTGGACGATATAGAAACTAATATAGAGAATAAAACAAATAAAAATATGTTGCTCTATATGTGGCTTTCAGATAATTATAATAGCTTAAACTTGACGCAGTACGATTATATAATTTTAGATACACATCCAGATTTTGCGACTGCAACTAAAAATGCTGTTATTATTAGTAATGCAATATTGAGTCCAATCACGCCTAGTGAGCATGGCTATGCGGCAAAGTTTAATTTGGAGGAACGTATTGATGAGCTAAGGAAAGAAGCAATTGATTTTTCTTCAAGAACATCATACGTTACGGCTGAGTTATTTTTTATAGCTAATATGATCAGACACAATACTAAATCTTCGCACGAGTTACTTAATGTTATTAAGGACGATGAAAGAGTACTGGCAACTATACCAGAGAAAGAACTCTTTAACAGATCAACACTGGACAAGCGGTCATTATCAAGCATGGCTAATGATCATCGTACTTATGTTAAACAGCGTCAATTCTTTGATGAATTAAATAATACTTTTGAAAACGTTACTGAAAAAATGAGTGAATAAAATTTATAGGTATATTTATAAACATGTTTATTAGCATGTTTATAAGCGTATATATGGTCATAAATATAAATGTAGGTATAAAGGAGAAACATAAATGGCTTTTGATCCAAACAATAAAAATATAAAAAAGGCGTTACAGCAAGTTGAAGCTAAGAAGTCAAATAAAGCAATGACGTCTGCTAAAAATATAGTTGTACCCATTCAAGATGGTGGCGGTCGTGAGACTACCAGAAGTTATAATTTCACTTTAAAACCTAGTGTGCGAAATCACTTGCGAGAATTGGCAAGAGCCCACAATTATAAATCGGATTCTAAATTTCTTTCTGATCTTATTGAGAATATAAAAGAATAATTATAGATAAAAAGATAAGTAATAAATCATTTATCATTTAAAATGGAAACTTATTAAGAGAGTGTATAAGAAAAGGCTGTACTAGTTTGATGTAGTACGGCCTTATTTTTCTTTATAATGCAGCACATTAAAAGAAGGGTATTGAAGACATGAAAAAAACTAGTGAAGCGCAATTAAAAGCCAGCAAGAAGTGGGACGACGCTCATAGAGAAAAGAAACAGTACATTGTAGCGAAGTCTCAAGCTAAACGCTTTATTAACAAATTCGCAAAAAAGTAAAAAGCCGCTCTTTAAAGAGCGGCTTTTTGTTGTATTGACTCATAGTATCAGGAACTTAGACGTAACATTTGCTATAATTAGGGTAGAATTGATAGCGAATTGTTTTGAAGCGCTTAATGTGACTGTAAAAATTTAACTTGGCATTTTTATATTGAAAGGGGACTCCTACAATTTTTTAATAGAAAGTTAGCTTTTGAATTGGCCAATATCGTAATTTTACAATGCCAATTATATTATTTTTATTAATATAACCAATCAACCTACTGTCTCTTGAAACATTTCGATGATCTCCCATAACAAAATATGAGTTTTTTGGAACTTTGGAAACACCATGTGTTACTGCTAATTTCCCTAAATTAAAATTATTTGTATATAAGTCACCATTAGCATAAAGCTTTTTACCCTGAATTAAATAGGGTTCGCGTTTTTGGTGATTATTAATATACAAAGTATCATCTTTAAATTTAACAGTATCTCCAGGCATACCTATTACACGTTTTATATAAAGTTCATTTTTGGTATGTGGTGCTCTTAATATTACGATGTCGTCTCTTTTTATCTTAGTATGTCTAACAGAAATAAGTCTATCTCCGTCTTCAAAGTTGGGTTGCATGGATATACCCGATACAGCGTCATTACTCAATACAAAGGTAAACAGTAAATAAAAAATTGCCAAAATAAATACTGCTATGATAGCAGTTTGTCCAACAAATTTTCCTATTGATTCTTCTTTTTCATTTTTCTCGTGCATTATATTTAAATCCCTTAAAATTATTTACTTTTATACATTATAATACGATACTCTTTTAATAACCACATAACATAACTACCTACAACTGGGTGTTTAAATAACGATTAAAGCAAGTAAGGGATTCAACTTAAAACTGCAATTTTCGAATATAAAAGAAAACAACAGATAAACTACACTCAGCATAATTGCGACTAGCACAATTATTTGTAAGATAAATTTACCTGTTGACTTTTTTCCTTTACCTACTGCTTATGCTGCGTCGATATCAACACCCACTGAGGCATTCTTTTTAGAATTATTGTAAACTCTTACAGAATAGTCTCCTGAGCCATTAAAATACTTAACAGTATTTCCTTTGCTTATACTAAACGAATGTACTTCGCTACCATATCGGAACACTTTCACAGTTAGATTGCTTCCACGGTAAACAACAAGATGTACCCTATACCTACCCGAAGAATGAATTCTATTTGTACTTGCAGAAGATTGTCCTGGTGCTAATCCAGTTTCACCATGAGTTTCTGAAGTAGACATAGGCGTAACAGCTACTTCAGTTGGTGCTGATTCTTGGGAAGCAGTACTCGTTTCTACTGTAGCTGCAGATACTTGACTAATAGTTGTAGCAGCTACAGGAGCAATCATACTTACGGCAGCAGCAGCTCCACATAAAGCTTTAATTGATTTTTTCATTTTAGTTTCTCCATAATATTCCCATATTTTAGTTACTTGATTAAAATTGTATATTGTATACCTAATGTATATGCAATAAACATATGCTAAGAGCGTATATATTACAAGCTTCTATTAAAAAACCACATAATTAAATTTATAAACATCATAATATTAATCTTTCTATACTGATATTTTTACTTTAGGAATTTAATTAAACTGAAGAGCTCTCTTTGTTTTATTCCTAAAGTTATAATAGCATCTAAGTATTCTAAAATGTGTGCAAAAATTGCACGATAATTTAAAAGTATAAAAATATGGTCCCCTCTTAAATAATCTCTCCGTAATTAGTAAAAAGGGTTTGTAACTATGAATAACTTTGGTAAAACTATACACGACTTGCGTATTTCACGTAATATGACTCAACAAGAATTGGCTGATAATCTTTTTGATCGTAGCACAATTTCTAAGATTGAACACGAAAATTTAGAAACTTCTTATGAAAATGAAGTTCAATTAATATCACGTCTTGGGTTAACTCTTAATGAATTTGAATATATAAGTAACAATTACCAATTTAGTACTAAAAATAGTCTATTGTCCCGTTTTTTTGACTTAGAAGTGAGTGTAGAAATTGATAAAGTTGAAGCATTACTGCAAGATTGTTATTTAATAAAGAATGATAGTGACATCAAGAGAATTATTAGAATTCTTAAATCCGTTTTATTTCTTAATGAGTCCCACGGCGAGAATCATGCCAAAAAACTGGTTCAGCCTATTTGGTTCGATTATTTATCTAAAGTTCAATTACTTACTATTACCGATATTTCAATTTTAAACACAATTATATATGCTTTTGACTATGAAACTGCTGATGAAATCGTTTCTAAGATTATTACACTTATTGATAGTCATTATCCATATAAGAAATCTTTAAGAATTAATACTTTACTCAATCAAGCATCAATACAAATGTTGAAGAAAAAGTATGTTCTAGCAGCGAATAATTTAGCTAACTTGAAACCGGGACTTAAGGATTTAAAACAATATGATAAGTTACTTGTGGCTAATGCTAGAATTGCAGTTTGTAAGCGTGATAAACTCAGTGCACTCGAACAGGTGACCTTACTTCATAAAATTGGTGCCGATCAACTGGCAGAGGGACTGGAACAAGAAATAAAGGAATTTTTTTAAATTGCCTCTTGATTTGTTAATAGATAATTTTATTGTTCTAAAAAATTTATTTATCGCGTAATCTGATATTTTTTTCTGTAGCGAGTGAAAGTAATCCGGTTAATTCCAGTTACCTTGCTGACGGCAGTGTCTGTCATACCGTCTTGATAAAGTTTAAAGGCGTGTTGCAATTGGGGACTGTCCTTATTGAATTTGGGCTTGCGGCCATGATAGCGGCCCTCAGCTTTAG
>NZ_JBWXGC010000012.1:0-41166 GCF_059900865.1 Lactobacillus sp. XV31L
ACAAACTCAAATTATGAACTGGTTTTAGTTTGTCCTTTTTGTGTCCCTTTTCAGATTTATCCAAATCAAAGTTTGCCTTTACATCAAGCTTTACAGGCAATACTTGCACTATTGTCAAAATAAATCATTTAATTAAATCATCCCCATGTATAACTGCACTTTACGCTTAACAGCAGTGATTTTTCTTGTTTCTTAATTCGCTTAAATTCACTTTAATTCGTGAAAATCTGAAATTTTTGTCCCTTTTTTGTCCCCAAAATTGTTAATTAATGCGTCTATTCAAATTCAACATGATTAATGTTTTCGAGTTCAACAAATTTATTGCCAACAATTATCTTATCACCATTATACCCTTTTACAAATCCAGAAATCTCGGGCTGCACATTACCATTGTTATCTACCTCTTTAAGTTGCAAATTAGCTATTTTGCCATTCGCATATGCTTGTAGCATAGCCTTACTGATAGCTTCCTGGGTCATTGTTGGTTTCTTATGGTAGACCTTTGCACGCTCCCGTCCATCACGATTAAGCTCTGCTGTGTGGTCACTCAGCATCATACCTTGCCACTTCTTCATACCTCTATCCTGATAGGTTCTGAAAAAATCATCTAGCCGTTGATCGAATTCTTTGCTCATATTATCCCCTTTAACAAACGTGTGTTTGATTAAATATTGTAAAACCAAAGATTGATTAACACAACTTTATTCATTGCTGTAAAATAAAAGTATTTATGATTAGATATGCCAGTAACTGGTTATAGGTTTTAAAGACGAGAGGTAATGCATGTGAACAATGATAATGTGAACAATGATAATGTAAACCAGTATAATGAAAAAACAAATTTAGTTACATCTTCCGAGAAAGTTGAACATTTCTGTGATTGGATGATAACTTGCTCAACGATATTTGGTATTTTTATTACAGCTATAAAACCAGCAATTCCAGAAGTTAACTATTATTACACGATACACCGAATTAAAAATCGGTATTTTTTGCATTTAATCCCAGATACAAAACATGTATCCAAAGAAATATTATTAACTTACGGTATTATAATTGGATTGTTATTTATATCTGGGATAATCAAATATAGATCAAGTAATAATTATAATGTTGACTTATTTAGAGGAATAAACACTATAGCTAATAAAAAGAAAAATAAAATATGGTCTATAGCTATTACATTGGGTATATTCATAGCAGTAGCTATAATTTTGACTTCGTTGGGATTTACAAGTAGTGACAACATTTCAAGTAGACTCTGTTTATTGGTAGGATCTTCCATATTAGTAGCATTTATATTTTTAATCGTTATAGCAGAAATAGCAAATAACTATAAAAGCAAATGGGACTATCTTTTTTCAACATTGTTGTTCGTCATCACTGTGTCGTTATTGACTTTTCCATATATTATAAAGTACGTATTCATTCTTTATCTTATTTTTTACCCTGGATGGGAAGCTATAAATTTTTTAATATTATACTTAAACAAAAAAGTTGAAAACATATTTGAGTTAGAAGATAAGAAAAATTTTGATTCACAAAAATAAGCCACCCCAGAGAAACCAATCTCCAGAGTGGCTTATTTACTTATAGAATGATTTTTACTTTTGCTGCATTAGCCCAGGCGTTATTGCCCGTACAAACCTGCAGGTAACCGTCCTGCATCTTACTTACTTTGAGCTTTTCACCTTTCTTGAATTGCCGTCCCGTCACTGGCCCATTAGGGACAGCATGACCAGCAGCGGGTGCAACCACCTCAACTACTGCATGCATGTTGGGATTAGCAGCTAGCGGGTTGAGCTTCAAGACACCTGTCCGACTATCCACCCACTGGTCCTTACCTAGCTTCAGAAAACCGTCCTTAATTGCCAGCACACGCCAGTTGGTGCCGTACTTAATCATCTTGACCTTCTTATCATTGTTGGGACCACTCCAAACCGTAGCTCCAGCTTTCTTTGTTACTAGGAAACCACCGGTATCTGTTGGATTAACCTTTACACTCCAAACCATTTCATCATCTACTTTCTCTGTCAAATTGTCCGTATGCTTTGACCAGTCATTCTTGCTGCCGTAATAGACGTTCAAGTCCAAATAGCCGCCATATCCTGCCAACTTGCCCGTGGCGGAATACTGAAAGATAGCCAGCTTCTTATTGCCGTTTTTGCCCCAGTGGTTCAAGTGACCATACAGACTGCGCGGATTGTAACCGTACTGCGCATTCATATTGTTGTACTGAGCCACCCACAGGCCATACTTCTTGGCCACCGGGTCCCAGTTATACCGTTTTTCGTCAGCTAGTCCCATGTAGATCAGTGGTTTAATCCCGGTCTTTTGGTAGACGTAGTCAAGCCAAGAATTGGCCCAGCTGACACCACAAACGGCCACCGGCGAACCCTCATAGTCAAGGACTAGAATGCTGCCCTTTAAGTATGGCTTGGCAATCCGGAGGAATTTATCAGCCTCTGCCTTGTAACTGCCGCCACTCGCAAAATGGTACAGGCCGATTAGCTTGCCTGCCTGCCTGGCCGTACCAATTTGATTGGTAAGACAAGGGTTGACATAGCCTATGCCTTCGGTCAGTTTGTCGATGACAAAGGCCCCAGCGATGCGGCGATTGTCCACACCAGCATTGTTGCTGGACTCATCAGTCCCATTAAGCATGGTCATCAGCCCCTACTTCTGTAGTCGTGTCTTGTGCGGGTTCCTGGACTGCCTCTGGGTCAAAGTCCTCGACAGCTTCGGCTGTGCCCTGATCCGTTGCTTCCTTAGTCTTGTCAGTCTTGTCGGCATTGATTTTGGCCACTTCTTGCTCGGCAAATGCCCGGATAATCTTGTCGATGTAGTCCGGCACCTTCAGGCCCTGCTTCTGCAAAGCTTCCTCGACCATGCTGATGACCTTTTCCATCTTCTCGTTGCCCTTTAGACCAGTAGTCTCTGCCAGGTGGACAAAGCCCAGTGTCAGGGTCTTTACGGCTTCAATGTAGTCGTTAGCTGTCTTGATCACTTTATTAGTTGTGGGATGCTTCTTATACCATACCGACCACAAGCCGGACAGCAGCAAGATGACCACTACGGCTCCTGCAAAGCCGATGTACAACATATCTAATTTCATCATTTTAAAATTCCTTTCTGCAAAAAAGACACTAGCTTAACTGCTTAGTGTCCTCTTAGTCTTTCATTTTCTGCTTTCAACTCTTCGATTTGCTTTGCTGCTTCATGATAGCTGCGTTTAAACTCATCCCTTTCACTCTTCAGCTCCTTTATGATGTCGTTGTAGTCAGCACGGTGCGTCTTATGCGAGACTGCAAAGGCGGTAGCCAAGGCCCCGACAAAGACGCCCAGCACTTGGATGAAGTTGGACCAATCGTGCAAGCGACCACCCCTAACTCTGATATGCTGATCTGACAATCAATGCAAAAATAATCAAATCCCCAATTACGCTGTGGGCCATTTGACCTTGCCCAGCATAAATTGCGTGCCAAATCTGTGTTGCTGCAAGCATGCAAATAGCTGCACCGCACAAGATTAACAGCAGGTGTTGCCACAATTTACTATGATTATCTGTCATGGCACAAATTAGCAGTCCTAAGCCAAAAATAAAAACGACCACATCTAAACGTTGGTCGTTCATCGTATTTACTAGCTCGGGTGGCCATAAAAAATAATTACGGTCAATCCAAAGGGATGCACCGATTGCCATTACTCCAAGGCCGGCAAGGGACTGCTCAAAGTTGGCATTGATACTGTTTAATACCCAATTAGTTTTATTCCTTAGCTGGTTCAACATAATCATCACCTGTAATTCTTTTATAAGCATCCTCATCTATAGTTTTATTGACGTAACTCGCGACAACTTCCTTGGTATATACCCCCGTATCAAAGAGATACTTATATGAAGCCTCAAAAAAAGCGGCAAATTTCATTATTTGTCGCCTCCCTTCGTATCAGTCGATTCTGTTGGTACCTCAGTCGATGCAACGGCTGCTTCTGACAGCATACCCACAATCGACCCGATCTGTCGATTTATCCCATTGATTTCTTCTTGAGATAGCTTACTATCTTTTACTTGCTTTTCTAAGTTATCAATTTGGTCTTTCAATTCTCCAATTTGTTGGCCCTGCACGGTGCCATCACCGTCATACCAGCGGTACTTATCCCAGTCGTACATCGGCGTCTTAAAGCTCGGGTCAGGTGCTTCTTCAACATACGGGAAGTTAACCGCTGACTCTTTTGGTGCAAACCAAACTTCATACGGTTCTCCTGGCTTTGATTTATATACTTGTCTAAATTTATTTTCATCTGTCATTTTATTTCTCCTTTGTTAAATTATTGGCTCAGCAGCTCCAAATTCATCCATCTTTATCCATTGCTTACCACGCGTTCCAACTCTTCCTGAGCTGTCACTTACCCACAGCATGCAGTCAACTAGAGCATATTTTTGACCTTTACTAGATGAAATTTGATAAACTAAAGTCTTTTCGGGTAGCTCAACATATGTATTATTAGATTTAACAGTAAATACGAGTTTGTTGTCATCTAATACAAGTTCATAGCAATTTCCTCCCGTATCCTTGCTAAACTTAAAATATTTTGGTAAAAAATCGGACGCTATAAAAGTTTCGCCTCTTACCATCAAGTAATTAACTTTTTTTCCAGTAACTAGCATTATTTATCCCCTTTCTACGATACTGTTACTAATACATCTGGATGAGCTTTTGAGTATGCTAGTCCAGTCTCATAGTCATCAGCATGGTGTACCAATTCGCGATTTTCTACTTGGCCAATGTGGCTATTAATATCAGTGACCTTCTTATCAATCTCGGCTTTAGTGTAGTGATCTGTTTGGACGTTGCCAGCTTTGTCTGACTTGATTCCGTCAACAGATATAACGGCTTTAGCCACCTTTTCAGACAACGCATCATGTGCAGTTTTTGCATCTGCCTTGGTTTCAAGAGTATCTAATACCTTGCTGTCCGCCTTAGTAGCAATTTTGGTTTCTAAAGCATCATGAGCAGATTTTGCTTCTGCCTTGGTTTCAAGGCCTGATAAATCAGGGGCAGGAACCACAATGTTAGCTACTCCTTTACCATCTGGGCTAACTGGAGCGCCATTAACGCTTATCTGCTTTAATTTGCTTAGGTCATCTTTTATGTTGACCCAGTTGACAAACCATGTTGAAGTTGAGCTGACGTTATACCCAGCTCTATACCAGATAGTATAGTCAAACTTGGTTGCCTGAAAGAGAAACTGTTGGTGATACGTCAAGGATCCGCCATTGTTGTCGCCTTGCAAAACAATCATGTAACTTCTGCCGGTATGATACCCTGCTGGAGTCGCTTTAGAAGTGAAATTGAACCCTGTTGCGGAATAATAGACACCCGGTGTGGTCAGTAAGTCAGGATTGGCCTGGCTGTCTACAGCTATTGGATTTGAGATTGTGCTTATATTGGAGATATCCCTATCTGTTAAGACTTTTTCAAAGTCGACCTTTTTGCCACTGCTGTCAGCTCGGCTCCTGACATAGGTCCGCGTGCCCTGGCCGTAGTCATCGATGTAGACGATTTGTTGAAATTCAGTTGCTCCATTCCATTTTGGCACGTTAAAAATCCAACCATAAAGACCACCTGTTGCTTGATCAAAGCTGGGCATTTGTCCGGCTGATTGCACTTTACAGTTTAAAAACTTTGTGATGCCCACGGTTGAGTATGTGTCCAGGTTAATCGTTGTATCATAGATGTTGTTGCCGTCTGGAGTATTAAGTGGGTACAGCGTCTTAGCTTCATCCCTAAGCTTTTTTTGAGCATCGGTCAGATTTTGATTAACATTATCGTTTAATTTCCCTAAATCTTCTTTTGAAGGTAAGGACTTTAGTGCTTCTTTAAATTCATCATGTGACACGCTTTCCGTGTCATTAGTCTTAATTACAACATTTTCAACTGTACCCACTGTGAGATAGGCATAAAGCTTAACTACACCACTATCATCAGTATGCTGCATATACTGTGGGTACTTCAAAGAGCCGAATGCATACAGTACTTCTTCACCTTTGTATAAGACATAAATTCCGACCGTGTTAAGCAAGTAGTCTTCCGTAATTTCATTCTTTTTAAATGGAATTGGAATCTTAACTACATTGTCTTTTACGGCAACTGTCTTTGTGATATCAACGATTTGCTTCTTATTGTCTAAATCAACGATATTAGCAACATCTGCATCCGTGTCGTTGTAATGGACATCGATACTTGAAGCTGCTTTAGTAAATTCAATTTTCTCCTGTCCCCCTAAGGTCGCAACAGAAATCTGTTGTCCTTTGGGGGTGAATCTAAATTTCATCTCTGATTGTTCTGCCATTGTTTATCCTCCCATCGTCCCAAATATCACCGAACTGGTTATTACTCCAGCAGCCAGTCGATATTTTCCTATATATTTCTTTTCTAGCGATAGTTGTGTCTCTGATACACCATCAATAGAATTAGTTGCAGTTAACCCAGCCTCAATGTAAATATTAGCATTGTACTTTTCATTAAATTCTATCGTGTAGAGGCGAACCTCGTCGCCTAAAATGTCAATCAACATCTTATAGAGAATTTCTTCTCTTTTTTTGTTGTCCAAGTATTTGCGCGGCAGGTTGTAAATCCCTAGGCGTTCAGGTTCGCCATCGTTCTTGTCCCTGCGCGTTTCCACGGTGAACTCATTGACATCTGCACCCAACGTAGTAGCAATCAACTTAATAATTGAATTTTCATCATTACCCAGGTGCCGCTTCATCATCATTATGGCAATTTCAAACTTTAAAAAGTCCTCATCACTTTCAGAGGGCGAAACACCCCAGTCCTTGGCAATTTTGCGCAAATCATCTCCAGTCGCATGCCGAAAGTTTTGTGCATCGTAGCTGACCATGATGCGGTCAATAAATTCAATCATGATATCAGCCACGATCTGCAGCCACTTCTGGTTGTTGCTGTCTTCATTCTGCGACATGAAGGCTGGAAACATGTTCCTAATATACTTCGAATAATCGCGGTGATTGTACTCGTTAAAATCATACATTGACTAGCACCTCGATGTTGTTATCGTCGATAACGGCCAGCTCGAACTCATTAACCGGGACATCTTTCAACTCTTTGTTGTCATGGTCTGCACCCAGCTTAATATCGATTGACTTTAAGCCCTCAACCTGCCAGATGTATTCATACAGCTTGCTGAAAAGCACGGTGTCACCCATTTCCAGCAGGGCAAAGTAATCACGGATTTGCTTCCTGATTGCTTGTGGGCCATTTTCGGAGCTGAAGTTCAGATTAGTGTTGACAGTGACCCTGACATAGATTGGTTTAGTTGATGCACGGTCAAAATAGACATCACGCCTGTCGCCGGACAAGTTAGTGACTACTTCGTGAATTTGGCCAACCGTGTAAGCTGGTGCGGGTACAATATTAAAAATACCTTGAGCAATAGCTTGATTAGTTCCACCAAGTGCGTATATGTGCGTCGACTTTGGTGGATTGCCATATTTATCGGTTACCATTGTCCGGTTGGGAATAACCTTAACCTGCTTAACTCCTGGCACTTCATTTTCAAGATAAGACTTGATGCCATCCTCCGAACCGTTCTTCGGGTGGATTCGTTCATTGTAAAGCCGCGCTCGGTAGGCGACATCTGTCTCTTCATCTGCTCCGCCTTGAGCAGCTTTCGGATTAGTGACGCTCTCAACACCGTCAATCACATCCACCTCTAGCGTGATTGTGTTAGGCAGGACGTTGTTTTCGCTGCCTTCTGTATCACTAACCGAACTAATCAGAACAGACCCGTCAGAGCCAATTTCAGCGTTCTCAATGGTATAAAAAAGAAGGTTCTCTTCGGTTGAAAATTGAGAACCTTCTGGCACTTCTGTGCCTGCTTCGCCCGTAACTTTGAGCTTGACCACTGCCGGCGCTGAACTCTTTCTTGGAATGCCATCATCTTGGCCAAACCGGTCCAGATCTTTACCACTTGCACTTAGCAGGTGATTAGCCCAGTCAGTAGCCTGCAGTAATTCCATAAAATCATGCGCTAGTGTGGTCAGTACGCCATTGTCCATGCCAACAATCGAATTATCATCGGTGTTGACGTTATCGCCGTATACCTTACGTGCATTGTCATTAAGACGTTCTCTGATTTCATCTTCGGTTAGTGCCTGGAATTGTCCATTAGTAAGTAATGTCACTACTCTCCCTCCTTTCATTTCCTGTATCTACTGTGACAATGCTGCCATCTGCCATTGCCACTTCAAGTTTTAAATTGAGTAACCTATCGTCAATATCATGGTCAACTGACAGAATTTTTACATGCTCAAAGCTGTCAAAATGTGCTGCTAGGCAGTCTTCGATTTGCTTAAGAATGTAATCTCGATTGGTAATGTTATCTAGAATATCTTGATGAGATAGACCGAAAGCCTTATTCCACTCAAGCTCAGCCAAGTTGGTCGCCAGAGTTAACTTAATTGCCTGGGCCAATTCTTCGTCACTAGTAACCATTTCATCAACAATCGCACGGTCATTATCTTCATTTAATTTAATATCCATCTACAACCTCCCAAGAACGATGCCATCATTTAGACTGTGCATCCTTCTAGTTGCTAGTTTATAGGTCTTTTGGCCCCGATAGTTTTCCAAATCTCGGTCATGAAATCCTAGCAATATTTTATCGCCCGACTTTAACTTCTTATAAATTGGCTTACCGTCTTCAATAACAATTAAACTACTTTGCAGGACCGGACATTCAGTAATAACCGGCCTCTTGCTGTCGTCTGACTGCAAGGGTGCAGGCTGTACATCGGCTACCTTATTGCTACTGTCGTACTTTGTAACCGTTCCAATCATCATGCAGTAGATTCGTGACAGCAGCAGCTGCGGTAGTAACTCATCCATAAATTTAAGGTCAATATTGCGCTTATTCATTTATAAACCTCACAGCTCGTAATCATAGATTCCAAATCATGGCTGCCTGATTTGATGCGATAGAGGTCATCGATCCCCATCGCCTTATCAACCAAACGAACTACTGATCCAGTAGAAATTCTCGGGTCAAGATACATCTGAAAGGATATCCGGTCATCATCATCAAAGGAAGGATGGCCAACTAGCCCAGTTAATTTGGAAATGGTCAAGTTCTCATTGTAAGGATTAGGCTTGTCCCAATTGTCGATATATAACTTGCCTTTGCGGAAATAGATGTGAGCCTTGCATTGCTTGACGATTGACTTAATGGCTGCCAGAGGCTTATTAGAAACCGTATAGCCTTTCTTGTAGACATAGTCATGAGTAAACTTGATATTACTAATCGGAATACCAGCTTTTTTGCTGATTTTCTTAACAATAGTGGACGCCTTTGTTCCTTTTTTGAAGGTTAGATTAACCTTCTTGCGGACTGTCTTTTTAACAATCGTGTACTTGCCATTAGGCTTCTTAATTCGCTTTTTAACAGTTTTGGCTCCACTCCATACTGATATTTTTTTCTTGTCGCCATAATCAGTATCATCTGTAAACTCAACGTCAAGTGTCTTAGTAGCACCTTCATCAACCAACTTATGAACCTTAGTAATCTTGCCTTCTGAAATAACAGCAAATAGGTCATCAGAGCCAGCTTTAACAACAATATGTTCTTTTTCCTTAAAGAGTTTTTGACTTTCTGGAGATAAGTTATTAATGGTAATGGTGTTTTTTTCAACATCACCATCGTCATTAAAATTGATCGTGCCAGTGATAGTAAAGCCATATCCTACTGGTGACCAGTTATTAAAAGAAGGCTTCCTGGACAGATTTGGTAGTATGACCTCGATCTTCTTTCCATAAAAACTAGGTCCATCAACATTTGCTGCCATTAATCATCACCTTCTAAATCATCAATTGAAATAAACACTGTGCTGTTAAAATTGAGCTCGTTAAGCTCAGTCTCATGTCCTGACTCGTCATAGGGGACTAACTGCCAAGCTGGCAGTCTAGGGTCTTCGATACCGAACCACAGTGGCTGATTAAGAACTAATTTATAGTTTAGATAAATCGGTGTGCCGTCTTCGGTAAATAAGTCAACAGAGTATTCACGACTAATCTTGTTGTAGTTAATTGCAATATTGTAGGTCTGGTCTTCAACGTCCAAGTCGAAGTTGTACGGAATACTGTCATTATCAATCTCAATTACATCACGAATCATACTTTGATCACCTTACCTTTTCTGGTCTTGGCTTTTGGATTATCCGCATATAATTTGCTGACTGAGACACCATATTTCTTTGCCACCCGATAAATATTGTCGCCCACTTTCATGTGGTGCACCTTATTTCTTCTTGGGTCACGCTTACTTGCGCTTCCTGACTTGGGAGTCTTTTTACCTTTAGATTTCTTTTTGCTGTAAGTGACCTTGGCAATCTTACGATAACTAAAAGTTAGGTTAAGCTTCAAAACGTTCTGGTCTTTATTCTCAGTAGTCTTTGAAATTGATTGGATGTAGACGTGTTTCCAGTAACTAGAACCGCGCAAGGTTAATTCCTTACCCCACAACTGCCACTTCTGGAAAATGTTGAACTGTGCCTCAAGATCAGCCCTACGAGCTTCTTTACTTGAATTGTCCTCAGCATACAGATAAGCCGTGCAAGAGACGGTCTTATCAGTTCGCCTGGAGTAGTTTGTTCTTGGGTCTGAGTTATCCACTGCTTGGCTTGGTGTCTCTGCCGTATTGGTCTCAGTAGCATCGAATTCACCAAAGAAAATAATTTGGTCAGAACTTAAGTCCGCTAAGTATAAAGCACTCTTAGGTTGACCTAGGACTTGATTAGCTTCTGAAATCTTAGAATTGATACTGCTTAAATTCTTATCCATATTGTCATATGCTTTTTGTTTAGCTAACAACTTGTTTTTGGCTTTATAGGTCTTTTTGACTTTGGCCAATTTTTTATTCTGCGCCTTTAAAGTTTTTTGATACTTACCATACTTCTTTTTGTTCTTTTCCGGAACAACCCTCTTTTTGATTGTCTTGCTACCCTTTTTGACCTTAACTACAGTCTCAAGTTTCTTCATTGACTTTTTAGTTTTGCTTACTGCTTTTAGCTGTTTGGTATATGCCTTCTTAGCTTTAGCAGCATCCCTTGCAATCGTTGGTGCTAGCATTAAATAATCACACCTCCATCATCATTGAAACCCATTAATTCTTGTAGCTTTTCGAACATCTTTTCATTAGCCTGTTCGGCAGCTGCTTTTACATCAGCTTTGATTGCACTGGTATTGCCACCTTCAGCATGCACCTCAATCGTTTGATTGAGTGTGATGTTGCCGGCCTTTTTTGAGTTATTTTTGATGTTCTTGACCGTTTTAGCGTGTGGAATAACCGTGCCACTTACGTCAGGCCGGAACATCTCAATACCATCTTCATTAACACGGACGGTTTCGCCTGCCTTAACATGGCCACCAGTCTTAAGACCACGTAGCGACTTAGCAATCTGCATCGCACCATTGACGTGTGAAGCGTTGTAGCCGCCACGTTCCCATTGACTAGAGAACTTGTTGGCCAAGTTTGCAACCGATCCTTTGCCCTCTAGCACGCTCTTAAAAATTGCGCTGTCTGAACCTTCGCCACTAAGGGCAAACTTCACTTGAACAGCTGGATCGGTCCAACTCTTGCCATTTTTCTTAGCAAAAGATTTCAAGTTAGTTAGCCGGCCGCCTAGCCATTGACCTAAGCCACTTGCACCACCACTGGCATTTCTTGCACCAGTATCAAGGCGAGATTCAAAGAACCAGTTACCTAAGATTGCGGCAATACCGTTCTTAGTGGCTGAATGATCTAGGCCCATTAACGCCTTAGCTAGTGATCTGGCCCGTTGACCAATATCGCCAGTCAGGTTGACGCTACCACCAAGTGCATCTTCACTTAGGTTGTGCTTAATCCAGTTAATAGCCCTAGGGCCTAACTGACTCTTGACTAATTTAGTTAAGTTGCCCGGAATTGAAGACTTGTTGCTATTAGCATTGTGCAAGCCCTTAACTCTGAAGTATTCGTAGCCCATGCTCTTCGGCGTGTCAATTGATGTGACTCGGGCTGATGGTGGCGTTTCGTTGAACATCGTATTATTAGCTTTGTTGTTAATAATACCGACGTGTCCAGCCGCTCCACCGCCATGGCCGTAGATGACTAGGTCACCTGGGACCGTCTTAGCAAAATCATGACCTAGACTTTGAACGCCGCTGCTTTCCTGCATGGCAACCGTGGTTCGACCAATGTTGAGACCGAAGTGGTTTAACGCTGCGGAGACCATACCTGAGCAGTCGTATGCATCAGGGCCCGTTGCGCCCATGACATACTTCTTGCCAGTAAAGTGCTCTTTAGCGTAATTCAAGAAGGCCTCACGTGTACCACCTGCACCGTCGTTAATTAACGAATTAATGTAGCTGTACATCGCTTGATACCACTTGTATCCAGTTGGCTTGGCAGCATTCTTATTAAGACCTGTTAAGCCTTTTTGCAGCTGACTGCTTACTTCTTTGAGCTTACTGGTAAAGTCAGAATTAAAGCCGCTCTTGTAATTAGTTGCATTGCTCTTGGCCAGTTTTGCTAATGCTCCATGAGAGTTCTTACCATTGGCATAGAATGGCAGTAACCCTTGTTGCTGTGCCTGGTAAGTATCTTCACCATTAAGAACACTGTCTCCTTTATGAAGCAGCTTAACCACATTGTTGCCCTTAGGCAGCTCAAAACTGCCGTTAGCGTGGACAATTGCCTCTTGGCGCAATCCTCTAGGGCTGTCATTTAAAACAGCCATATGGGCACGTTCTACGGGGCCATCAGTACCGTTAGCATAATGAACCATGCTTAACACGTGATCGTTACCACCGAATTGGCCTAAGGCCGTATTTATTCCCTTAAAGCCGTGGTTAATCTGTCCGATTACGCCGTTCATAGCATCAGAAGTATAATCGGTCAGACGATTAAGTATCTTGCGGAAATCGTGAGTGATATCCGTCCAAGACTTTGACCACTGTTTCTTTAATTTCTTAAATGAGCTTCCGGTGTCCCCTTCTAACTGGCTAAATTGCTTCTTGTTAGCCTTAACCCTTGAATTAAAGGATTTCTTAGAGTCATTAACAATTGACTTGTTGAATTTCTTGTTTTGACTGATTGCATCATTATGGTACTTATCGCTAACACCTCTGGTGCCACCGAGTGTTGTATTACCTTTGGCAAAGCCCTGAAGAACTAAGCCTTGACCCAGTCCACCACGCATTAATTTCTGCGTGTCTCGAGCATTCAGAATGTGCTCGCCGGCGTGAACCTTGGTAATCTCTGGACCATTGGCACCTAGTAGACGAGCATGACTCCCGTTCACCTTGTAGGCTAACTCAGCACCACCTTCGCCAACTAATGCCATAGCGTTATTGCTGATGTGCCCACCAGCAGCATGAGCAGCTAACTTGGTTGACTTCGGCTTAAAGGCATTTTGAACGTTTTTACCAATATCTGAAATCCAATGTTGAGCGCCAGAAAAATGTTTGCCAAACCATTGATTCATTCCGTCCCATTTTTTGTGGAACCAATCCAGTACATCTCTGACACCTTTTTTAAATCCGTCAAACATGTTTTTAGCGGACCAACCCAAATTCTCTAGACTCCAGAAATTTTTAGGCGGTTTGTTGGAAGTCCAACCTTTCTTTAAAGCCCCCATACCATGGATGACTGTGCCAGTAATGCTGTTATCCCAGATTTTGTGAGACACCCAACCGAGGTTTTCAATCGACCAAAATTTCTTAGGTGGCTTCTTTGACATCCAACCTTTTTGCAGGTTTTTCTGTGCACCTTGAGCGGCTTTGCCAACTTTGTTGAACATGTCATGAGTTGACCAACCCAAATTCTCTAGCGACCAGAATTTTTTAGGTGGCTTCTTTGATTGCCAACCTTTGGTGAACTTGTTGACGGCTTGACCGCCCCACTTGCCGACCACGCCGCCAATTTTAGCGCCAACGGCAGCACCTAGTGGGCCACCGAAAAATAGTCCGATACCACCACCAATGCCTGAGCCGACACCTTTACCGATGTCCTCGCTGCGCTTATCGGCATCATGCCGATTCTTAAAAGCATCTAGAAAACTAGCACCAGCATCAATAGCTACACCTGCACCTGCTGCTACAGTGCCAATTTGACCAGCCTTGGATAATCCTTTAAAACCACCTGCACTGTGTGCCGATTGAAGTAAGCCACTTAAATTACCGGCACCACTACTATCTTTATTAAATAGGCTTTGACCGAATTCCTTAGCGCCTCCATACAAGCCTCTAACCTTGCCAGGCAGCTCTTTGCTAAACTCTACAGTCTTGCTAAATCCTTTAGATAAAGAACTCCCTAACTTTGAGCCAGCGTCATATATTTTAGAACCAAAACCTTTAAGGTTCTTAATAATATCAGGTCCAAACTTGGTGACATTATCAATCATCTTCGAATAGCCCTTACTTACTAGCTCTATAGCTTCGCTAGAACCTTTACCTATTAATTTAACAGCTCCTTTAACACCTTTACCAAGAGTCCTGGTAAAATTGCTGGCTTTTAAGAACCCAGCTGATTTCCCAGTTACACCTTCAATCTCTTTAGTTCCTTTGAGGCCTTTGCCAAAAATGCCAATATTTTTAAATAAATCGACCCCGCCCTTGGCTAATCCTACGAATGGGGAAACTACTGCTTTTGTAGCCTTAACTGTCATCATTGCCACAATTGCACCAGAGATTGCTTCTATTGCCGTTTTATTCTTGGCCAGGTTGTTAATCCCTTCAGCTAGTGCATGGAATGTGCCGCCATGCTTGTCGGCATCTTTACCAATCAAGCCAAATTGTTTACCAATTGTGACAAAGATTCCTGAAAAATCTTTCCAAACTCCTTTACCAACCGCAACAGTCAGATCAAGTATTCCTTTAACGGCAGATGAAATTTCTGTTTTATGCTTATCAAGAGTTCCAACTATATCTGCAATACCGTTACCAATAGCTGTTGCCCCAGCTTTTAATTCGTCTGATTTCAGTAAATCATTCAATGCCTGTAGTCCCGAAGACTTAGCAGTAAATAGCGGGGCTGTCATAGTACCTTTTAGATCCATCCAACGTTCGGCCATTTGCTTCTTCGCACCACCCTGAGTTTTGTCAAACTTTTTAAAAGCAGTGTCGGAGTATTTACTTGCGGCAGACATCCATTCTTGGAACTGACTTTGCGTAACCTTACCTGTCCTTAAAACATTTTTAAGTTGTGTTTCAGTCATACCAGCACCCTTGGCTAATTGAGCATAAAACGACGGTGCGGATTTAGTAACACGGTTTAAGGCTGAATAGGACACCTTACCGTTAGCACCTACACGCATTAGACTAGACGCCAAATTCTCTACCTGAGCACCATCTAGTTTTGAACTATCACCAACGCCAGCAATCATTTTGGTGATATCCATTGCGCCTTTTTTGCCGATAGTTGACCAGTTAAGCATCTTTGCTTGCACGTTAGAGGCTTCCTCGCCCGTCAAATTAGTGTGGTATCTTAAAGACTTAATCTGTTTATCTAGTTTACCGATAACTTTGTCCGACAAACCCATGTTTTGAAAACGGGAATCTATCTTTCCCAACAGACCGTTATATTCCATACCATCAGCGTAGATAGATTTAAACTGTGTACTAATATTACTGAGACCGGTGGTCACGACATTGCCGATTGCTGAAGCTGCGAACGCTTCTCTAAAAGTGTGATGTGTTTTTTTAGCAGCTCCATCGATTTTGTTCAACTTGTTTTCGATTTTATCAAGAGGATTAGCATTAACTTTTTTAACAGTATTATCAAAATCAGAAACTTTATTTTTAGTCTTCGTTAACTCATTTTGATATGTACCCATCTCACGACTAGCTTTAGTCACGTCAGGCATGCTCATCTTTTCAAAAGTTGTATTAAGACCTTTAGCTTTGTTGTCAAGCTGGCTCATGCTATCTAGCAACTTATTCAGAACGGGATTATCAATATTAAAGCCAATCCCAATATCCATCTGTGCAATACGATCGCTCATCAATTCCCTCCTTTCTTTGTTTTTAGCAAAAAAGCCAGCCTACTTTTTAAGTAGACTGGTCTTCATCACTGCCCCATACTTCCTGAGCTATTAAATTAGCCTTTATTCTAAACATTTTTAACGCTGCTTGAGTAAGTACAGCCCGTTTGTCTAAAGACATATCCTCAACTTCCGAAATGCTGGAAGCAAGACCAGCATTGATGATGATAGCATCATCAACATAGCGTTTGGCGAGTCGCTTAATCTTAAGATCATCAGGTACCCATTCGCCATCGTTGTTTATATAGTAAAGGGTTGGCTTATTAGCTTTTGTAAAAAAACCTCTGCAACTCTAATACAATATTTAAGAAGCCACCAGTGTTCAATACTTTAGATACCGCATCTGCAATATTGTTGGCCACTTCGTTAATGTGTTTAGCATCGTCAAAGTCTTCCAGGGCTAAAGTTTTTTTATTGTTGACGGACTTGATGACATGAAGTTCAGTGGCAAAATCAAAGAACTGTTCAAGTTCGTTTGACTCGTTAGCACCACGGGCACTTCTAATCAAGTTAAGCATGTCCTTAACGTTGGTAAAGTGGAATAGGAACTTATGCTTTTCTCCATCATAATCTTCGTATTCTAACGTCTGATCAATTAACTTACTATTCTTTTCAATGTCTTCATTAACATCCTTGAAAGATAAATGCGGAAAGACTAGAGCCTTATCAAGCAGGCCTTCAACCAGATCGCCATATTGAACTATATTGTCACCAGAATTAAGATAATGCTGCAATCTAGCTCGGTCACGACCCCCTAGCCGGCGCATGGTAATGATTTGCTTCTTTTCCTTACCATCTGCATCCTTGTATTTAACTTCTTTCTTGACCTGTCCTTTAGCTGTATCTTCAATTTCTTTGATTACATTTTCTTCAGCCATATCTAACTCCTATTACTTAACCGCGTCTTCGTTAATACCGTTCTCAAGCACAAAAACGTCAATCGTCCATGTCCGTGCAGTAATTGCATTTGACATGTGCCCATCGGGTAGTTTTTGAATTAAACAGCCGTTGAATTCGGCAGTCTCATTCCAGTTGTCGTTAACCATGCGCATATTGAAGGCACTGGTTCCCGAGCCACTTTCGTAATTACCCTGCAGTTTGTAAAGTTGGAACAAAATTTTGTTAGCTAAGCCACCCTCACTAGCGTTGATTGTCAGCGTACCAGTCTTGGAGTGATTGATTACACCGATTGGCGATGCATTATAGTCACTGCCGATAGTTGTATCGTTCTCTGTCTTGGTCCATGAGTATGCTTCCCCGTTTTGGAAGCCAGTCAGCTCAACCGTCTTCACTCCACTCGGTAATTTGATATCAGCATATAGATGCGTAAATCTGGTGTCTTTGAGTGAAAAGACAGTCCCGTCTGGTAAATTAATATTATTTGAAGCCATTTATATCAATCCTCTCTTATTTAGTAATCTCTAAGGTAAGATTTACCTTTTCAATTGCCGTTGCTAAAGTACAAGTAATCTTTGTTCCTCTGAAGATACGGTTCTCGTAATCAGTAGGAGATACGCTGTCACGGCTGGCTGTGGTTACAGTGAACACTGGTTTTCCATTTTCACGGACAAGTAGACCTTTGGTTCCGACTTCAGTCATGACACTGGTCAATTGGGCTCTAAGCATGGCAATTCCATCATTGTCATAAGGTAAGAAATTATTGTCAGTCAAGAAACGCTGCATCTTAACTTGGATTGCATTCTTGATATACTGAGCCCCAAAGCTCTGATCAATATATGTACCATCAATTGTTCTAGAGTTAGATACGACAATATCGCCAGCTTTATTGGTCATTGTCAGACCGTTATTAGCCATAATATCTGCGTATTCGGCTTCGTTCCACTCGTTCTCATCGATATCGGCTAGTCCATGAATTCGCATCCAGTCTAGTGGGATTTTACCAACAGCATATGCTGCAGCTTCTACTTCAGGATATTGGTCAACATTGTTATTGACAAAGACAATTGTATTTCCTAGCTTGTTCTTGACAGTATGTGCAGCTAAGGCATCATGGATTTTCTTAAGATCATCAATCTTGTCAACCGCCGTCACCAGCATTGTCTGTTGATTGTCATAGATGTACTTTCCTACTGCAATAACCGATTTAATATAGTTATCCTTGGCTTCTGTAACCTTGCTTGCATCATTCTTATCATACTCAGGCATTGCCATCAATACATAGTTAGCACCGCAATATAAATTTGGCATCAAGCCTGCTACGTAACCGTCAACGTCAACATTAGTAGTTTCGACTAAGTTAGTAACCTTGGCACCGTCATCAGTAGCTTCTGCTCTCACGTTAGTTGGCTTATTTGGCTTGTTTGTAATTACTGGAACAGTTACGGTACTGTTGCTAACCTTAACAATATCCAATCGTCCAGAATCTTTCTGATTGAAGTATGCTTCTGCTTTCTTGTAGACATCTGAATCCGTGTCGAAGTCAGTTGCTACTTCTTCTGCCTGGTAATATGCTACCCGTTTGTTGTCAGCTTCTTCCGGTTTTACTGGCACTAATAGAAGCGTGTCAATAACCGGACTAAGCGGTGCGTTTTTGATTAAAACGCTAATATTTACGTCAGAATTCCGTTTGGTCAAAATTTGACTCATTTGTTTTCTCCTTTAATTTGTCTTGATATTACTGATATCAATATCTTTAATTTCTTTGTCCCCTTGTGATTTATCCTGCCAGTCATCGACTATTTGCAGCTGCACGTCTACTCCGCTGACACACTCGTAGCGAGTTGCCCACTTCTCGTCCATGTTAGGCATATCGTCAACAGTTAGGACCATTATTCCTTTACCTCTTAGCTGTGAATGCAAACCCAGGGAACCTAGAACCTTGCGCACCGTATTAGCCATGTCAATTGCATCCATGTCATTATCGGCATGTGACTTAACCTGAACCTTCATGGTGTACATTTCCCGGTTAATGTCGGTAAAAGTCTCTTGGTTATACCAGTCGTAGATAAAGTAGGTGTAAAACGGTAACTCTGGCCTGTTTTCTACTTGGTTTTCAGGAATAAAGAAATGATTTAAGACAGGTAACTGCTCTTTCTGAGCTTTAATACCACGAATCAGGGTGTCCATTATTGTGCGGCTGCTCGTCACTAGCTACCTCCTTGTCTTTGGTTAATTGGTAGTAGACTAAGTCTGCATCCGTATTGTCTGCAATTCCTGTCACGGTGTAAGTGATGCCCTTAAGTACATCTGTGACCGTGGTCTCTTTGCGATAACCCGCTGTTCTACTTACCCAAATTGCTTGGTAAATTGGTACATCGCCGCCGCTACCATTTTGAAAGGTGATAGCGGGATTGCTAGTAACGATGATTGGCTCATTAACATCAATGGTCTTTTTGCTACCATGTTCCCAAGTTGTGACTTTTAATGGTCTACTTAACTTCTTAAACATGAAAGCGAAAGATCCGAAGTTAGCAAACTTATTCAAGGTTTACCTTTGCCCCGTTAGTAGTAGCTTCTACACTGGCCTTCTTGGGTGCAATGGGAGCTGCAGACGATACCGTGAATGCTGGAACCGGCACTTTATCAGATACCTGCTTAGTGTTAGTGTCTTGAATTGCTACTAGGTAATCACCTTCTTGTACTGCTGTATCAGCAGCAAGACCCGTAATCTCTACTTCCTTATCGTTTTTTCCTTTGAACAAAATATTGTTCAGGTCATCCTTTTTATAAATCACTGAAATCAAACTCATTATTTTATCCTTTCATTACTTCATATGTGATGCTGTCATGCAGCTTCCCTGTATCAATCAACGGATTGTCAAAACCCTTGTTTGCAACCGTTAGCGGTGCGTTTTTGGGCTTCTTCCATGTTTCAATTGTTTTCTTAAAGTCATCAGCAATACGTTTGCCAAGCCGTTCAAGCAGTTCTTCCGCATTGCATTTATCACGCAATATGTCAGCTATTAACTCGCCAGCATACCTCAGCCATTCGTGCTCCTTATGGTCAATCGTCCAACGAAATGCTGCTCTTGGTGGAATCGTGACCGACTTCAACTTAACGATGCCGCCTTTGCCATTGGGTACTGATAGATATTCACCATTTTTGGGATATATGGTCATCCCATATTCATTCACTCGGGCAATCATCTGCAAAAAGCCATCATCAGTCGGTACACCGATAACTAGCAGTAAATTATTGAGTTTGGTATACTCACTAACCGCTTTTGGTATGTTGTTAAATTGTCTAGTTTGCACTCCACACAGCTCCCTTTTGCGAATCGGCTAAGTAAGGCTTGGTCAAGTTGATATACAACTGCCAGTACGGATTATTGGCCAAGGTCGGAGCAAACATACTTTGTTGTGCCCCGAGAATGGTTGCACTAGCTACATTGCCGTTACTACCTGCTGCAATTGCATAGACAATAGTGCAGGCTAGGTAGGTAATAGCCAATTCGTGTAAATGCGCAGGCAAAATGTCAAGCCGTGCTGCAGCAGTCGCATCATCAATTATGCTTCCTAGTAAGCTATCAGATAGTTCAATCTCAAGATTGCTTGTCCGCTGTTTGACCTTGTCTGCAATTGCCTTCTTTTCTTCTTCCTTCATAGCTAATACTACTTAGAAGACTTTGGTGCAGTTGGAGCTTGTGGACTAGAAGGAGCTGCTGTTTTAACGCCATAGTCGCTAGGAATCGTACAACCGTAAGCAACAATGTTGATCTTGCGCAGGTCATTGGTTGGCTTAAAGACTGGCTTACCTGCAAGTAAGTCTGCACGGTACTTGACCACATCAGTGATACTTGTATCCACACTGGTCCCGACTGGCTGCATAGTAGTGACCCTCTTGTTGATGATTGAGGTCGTACCACCATTCTTGAATTCATCACGGACAACCTTGACACCATCGTTTGGCAGTTGAGATGCATAGGATACTGCACCTGGACCAAACATGTAGATAATCGTCGCACCGTTATCTTGAAGCGGAATACGGTCATCGGTTACAACTTGAAGACCATTGTAAGTTAATACTGGCTTGCCATTACTTGGCTGAACACTTTGAATTATATCCTCTGCTTGCCAGTAGTATGCTACAGCAGAATTAACAACAACTGTCTTAATGTTTTCTCCAACATCACCAATACGAGAAAGTGCTTGCAGCATAGTCGCAACCTTAAAGGCCTTCTCGGAACCAATGTCCACTGACTTAGCATCAGCAATTGTTTTGTTTGCAAATAGTGCTCCCAACACTTGAATCAAGCGTTGATTATCGAGACGAAGCCACCAATCGGCAAATCTGTCTTGGATTTGGCCCGTTACATTTGCCCCAGAAATCAGTTGCCCGAAGTCAGTAGCACCATAGGCCTTGTCCTCGTACAGCTTAATCGCTTCACTTACTCCACTCGTTAACGATGACGTTGTAATGTCATTCTCGTCATTCCATTCTTCCGGAGTGCCATCTAAGTCATTTAAGTACGGCAGTTCAATCATTCTACTTGGTTCCAATAAACGTGGACCTAGGATTGCGTCATTTGTAATTATTCCGGACTTGATAAACTTATTGGTTTCGCTGGACTTTTCATAGAAATAGTCATTCCAAACTTGTGGCTCTTCTAAATATCTTAATTTTGTTAAATCTGTCATTTATTTATCTTGCTCCTTTTTTTAGTTCTTCATATCTTGCTGGATTCTTGCGATGCAGTGCAATTTTTTCGGCAAACGTCATCTCATTAAATTTCTTTTGTTCACCACTAGGATTAAGGTGGTCAACCCCTGCAGGTGGATCTTGCTTGCCCTTGGCTAGCTCACTAACCGTGCTGCTTACGTTTGCCTTTACCGAGTTAACATAGGCTTCAACCTTAGCCTTGGTTTCTCCTTCATCCTTGCCGACTAGGTAGTCTGCAAAGTCGGTCGACAGGTTATTCTTGGCCAAGAGCGAAGTGGCTAGACTACGCTGCTCTTTGGCATTTAGTTCTGCCTCCCGCTTCTTCAGTTCTGCCTCATGCTCTGCAAGCTTCTTATCTGCCAGCTGCTGGTCTGTCATATTCTGTTCATTCTGTTTTTCTTCCAAAGCTTCCTTAACAGCTTGCTTAATTGCTTCAGGTTGCTTGGTTTTGATGTACTCTTCAACAGCATTCTTTGCAGCCTGAGTATTTTTTTGCTTTACATCTTCATTTTCTTGCTGCTTATTCTCTTTAGCCTCATTATTTGAGTTTTCTGATTGCTTTGAATCTAATTCATCCGCCATAACAAATATTCCTTTCTGTTACTCTTTGGCCAATAAGTTTGCGTGATCCTTTCTTTAACGTCTGAAAATCAAAAAGACAATTCCACATCACTATCTCCGTGCGGTATTAATGAACACCTGCAGTTTGGATGAATCGGAATATCGGGTGCATCTTCCAAAACAAAAGGAGACCCTTCTTGGATCTCCTCACATTCTTCACACACACCGGGTTCGACAATCATGTCAACCAGCTGTATATGCTGCTTCTTAAACGCAGCCATCTTTGCTTTATGTACTACACGAGCCGTTTCTGTCCGTAGTAGCCTATCTGTACTAGAAGCCATGGTTCTAACCGCTCGAACGCCCTCACTGTTGACATTCGTGTAATCAAATATCTTAGTCACATCAGCGTGAGTTAACGTGCTAGATAGTTTCTTGTTGATAACTGCTTGTACCTGAGCTGTCATAGCATCACTCTTAAGCCACAAGTCGCTTGACCATGTACGGACATTCTCAGTGACTACTTTCTTAATTTGTTTTTGTGGTACCTTGTAGACTTTTTTAACGTCGCCAACATCCCAGTCAATACGATTATTGATACGTGTTTCTTGTCTGTCGGTAATGGCCAGAAAAGCCACACCAATAATTGCTGAAATTAGGTAGTTACGATTAATTCCTGCCGTCTGAGAATAATAGCGGTAACGAGCTTTAGCGTCAGGCGATAGTTCAACCATGCTAACTTGCTTGACTGCTTGTTTCCACTGGTTCAAGTCCCAGTTATTAACTTTCTGGGTAACTTGAGCAGGGCTTAATCCCGTCTTATCCCCATACTCAGTAATAAAGGCATTGAGGTGATTGGCAATTATTGCTAATGCTTGCCTATAGTCATTCTCAGTCCCGTTGCTATCCTTTTTATCCCGAATCAGCAGCTCCCTTATCTTCGCTTGGGCTTGTTGCATCTGTGTCGTCATTACTCAACTCCTCGTCTGACATCCCAATCTTGGATATATCAAAGGCTTTCTGCTGTGCATCCACAGTTTCCTGGGCCACACGCTGCGCTTCAATCTCAGCATCAACCCCGGTTACAGGCTCAATGTTGTCTTGGATTGTCTCATCACTGACAACACCGGTCTGCTTCAATTTGACCATCTCATCAATGATTTTGGCATCGTTCTTCGGCAGGTTGTTGGTGAAGCTAATCTGAAATTTAGTGACCAGGTCGGGGTTAGTGACCTTATTGGTCAGCTGCCAATAATTGCCCAGCAGTGCTAGTCTTCGCTTGATACCTTTTTCGTATAACGACTTTTGCATCGCAATCTCTTGATCAGTACCCCACAACTTATAAGATAGTGCTTCGCCTGTGGTATTGCCTGAGAAGGCCTCATCGGTCATATCTGGCGTGTTAGTGTCCTTGTGGATATCATGCTCCAAACGCTTCATATAAGTCAGCCATCCGTCAGCATTTAGCTCCTTGGTCAGGTATTTAGCATCGGAAGGGATGACAGTCGTTGAGCCAGTCTCTTCGTTCTCTCTGATTGCTGGCTTTAAGTAAATGATCCTATCATTCGGGTCAATGGCCTTATAAGTAAAGCGTTGGTTGCCTCGCTCGTCATACATCGCCTCGCCATTCTCATCCAAAATAGGCACCTTGGTTGAGGTCTTGATGTCGCCGGAAATCAGCAAATTAGCATTGTTGAAGTTCTCCTGGCTGTTAGCCATTTCTGACATGCTCTTGTCGTAAGCATCAATCGCATCAAGCTTGGACTCCCACGCACCTACGCGGTCAGCGTTGAGTCTGAACTCCGTGATTGGCACCTTGCGGAAATAATGCGTGTCGAAGTTGCCAATCAGCTCCAGACTGTGGTCTAGGCTATCTTCAGCCTTAAAATGTATAACCTCCATGTCCGTATAAACGTCAACGTAGTACATTTTGTGATGATTGTAAGACACATAGTTAAAGTTAACGGCAAATAATGAATGCTGATTAATGGTCGTGTCATAGACCACGAAGGTATTGGCTGGGTCAAGAATCGCAAAGGCAGGGTCATTAGTCCCCTCATGCACGTACATCAGCTCATAGGCTCTACCTGTGTTCATCAAATTAATCGCCATGTTCTTTTCGTGCGAGCTCTCATCATTATCGTCATTGAACTTGTCAACTAAACCCTGAATGTTCTCCTGGTCCGTTTCGGTCACGTCTGGATCATTGAACTGAAAGTCTAGCGGATTGCCAAACTGATAGCCAACCCGAAGGCTAGTAATATACTTGGCGAAGCCGCTGGATATCCGGTTGTCTGCCGTCTTTTTAGTTTTGGTGCTATTCCAGTAGTGGATATCGTTGTCACCGTTGTAGTATCGCTGCAAGGTGACAATCCTAGGCACCTGCTTTGTGTAAAAGTCATGGACGTAGTTGTGCACAAGTTCGGTCAAGTCATCCAAACTAAACAGCGTCTTGGTCCATTCTTCAGCCGGCATCCGGTAAATCTGATTACTTTCAAAGTCAAAATGCGGTCTGTCACCGTTCAATAGTGCCCGTGAGTTTAGTTCCGGATACGGACTAGGCAGACTGCTATCGTGAGCCAGTTTATCATTTGTTGCTGCCATTCATTTACACCCCCATATCGTTTAAAAATCTTACTTGTTCGGTCACTGTGCTCCTGGCCACGCGCTTTGGCATGATGTAACACTCGAAGGCGTATCTCAAGGCGTCCATGGCGTGGTTGTCAGCATCTACTGGCTTATTCAACCAGTTACCATCACGGTCACGTTGGTATGAGTAGGTGTTCAACTCTGAGATTGTGTTCTTGCAATCTGGCTTCACGTGTATCTTGTAGTCTTGTAAGAACGTTATTCCCATCATAATCGAATCTTTTCCCTTCACACACCGCTCAATCTTTCTAATTCCTTTGGCTCTAAGCCACTGGATTAGTCGCCCTTCAGCAGCATCAGCAATGATCTTAGCATTTTGGTAGTGATGCTCACGTAGCCACTTAAGTAGCTGCTCGTTGGTCATCCCATACTGGTACATTTCATCGTAGATATAAATGTTCTTGCCTTCAGTATCAATCACGGCGTTGATTAGTGCGGTTGGATCATTGGTTAAACCGAAGTCCATCCCGTGCGCCACATTGTGATACTTGCGTTGCACTTCGGCAACATCAAAGTCTTCCACCACGACGTTGTTGTAGATTAGCCCCTCAGCAATCCCCCAGTCACCCTCACAGACGATTCTAGCCCGCCTAGGGTTAGTCCTATATAAATCTTCATAACGTGACCTGTCCTGCTCATCTAGCCACTCATTGGTCCTGAATGTTGTCGTTTGAGTAAAAAGGTCATTAACCCTGGTCTTACGGTCAAAGAACATTGACTTAAGCCAATGACGACCTGACCAGGGATTAAACGTGACAGTTATTTGTTTAAAGAAATCAGGGCTGTCATTCGTACCTCTGATACTTTCAACCACAGTGTCAAACTTCTCTCTAGTCTCAACCTCATAAGCTTCTTCTAGCCACAACCAAGACAGCACACCGTGAGGCACAGAAATCGAAGTAATCTTCAACGGGTCATCTAACCCTCTGAACAAAATCTTCTGTCCGGTAGGTTTATACGTAATTTCAGGCATTGACATGTTTAGCGTGAACAAGCTGTCAGCATGAAGGCGACTGATTGCCCAACTTATGTCAGTGTAGGTTGACTGGCGGTTAGTATTTGAATACCTACGAATAACTAAGATATTAGCCCAGGGATATTGCATCAAACGACTAACTAAATTAAGCGCAGTAGTCTTTGATTTCTTGCTACCACGACCACCTTTAACTACTCGGTAGAAGTGTTTATCATTCCAGAATTGAGAGTAGCCCTTACCAATGATTTCATTAACTGTTGGTATCATTGGTGTCGACATTCTCATCATCTTCTTTCTTAATATCACTTATAACAATTGGACGTGTCTCAGTCCTATCTTGGAGTTTTGTTTGACTCTTGTTACGCTCAATCTCACTCCTTAGCTTCCTATCCAGCAGTTTCTCACTCTTAGGAGAACCTTTACGGTCATAATAAACATCAGGCATTAGGCTTTTAGCCATGAAGATTGCTACCGTAGTATCAGGTTCAACAATGTACTTACGTTTTTTAACATGCTTCTTATGATTGCCATTGTCTACCCATTCTTCAATAATGGTTTCTGTTCTTTCGTGGGGGATAAGTTTAGACCTTAGCGTTGCTTCAACCGTGTCTTTTGCTCTTTCACGGCCCTTTTTTATGGAGTCCGCAAAGTCCGGGTATTTTTTAACGTACTCATAAAATGTAGTGGTTTTAATCGGGAGCATATGGTTTTTTGGGTCACAAATATCTTTAATCTGTTCACCATTAGCAATCCATTCTGTTAAATCGGCAAGCATGGCTTTTACTTCTCGCCATTTTGATTTGGTCAAACATTATCATCCCCTTTCTTTTAAGCATGCAGCTCTAATCAGATATCAATTCAGCTTTTTCACCGGTAAATTTTTCCCAGCGGTCAATAATTATGTCAACATATTCGGGATCACATTCCATTACGTAGGCATTACGACCATCTTGCTCACAAGCCATAATAGTTGTGCCGCTGCCACCAAACAGATCTAACACATTGTCACCACTTTTAGAGCTATTTTTAATCAAGTAATCAAATAAAGGTATTGGTTTCATGGTGGGATGCAGGTCGCTTCGTAATGGCTTATCAAAGTGTAATATTGACGTTTGCTTGCGGTCAGAATACCAGCTATGACTGCCATTGCTTACCCAGCCATACAGGCAAGGCTCATGCATCCACTGATAGTCAGTTCGGCTAATAACAATGTTGTTCTTAACCCAAATTAGTTCTTGGTGTATACCCAATCCGGCTTTTTCAGCTGATGTATAGAAGTCAACGCTTTTTGACGAAGCAAACCATATATAGAATGACGCTCCAGACTTCATACTGTTAGCAGCACTAGTGAATGCCTTGATTAAAAATTCAGCAAAGTCATCGTCACTTAGATTATCGTTAGCAATCTCACTGTACTTCCTTACTGCAGAATCTTTTTTATTGATATGCTTTTCAGAATAACTAACATTGTACGGAGGATCAGTGACTAGTAGGTCAGCCTTAGTGCCATTCATCATCTTTTCAACGTCTTCAGCTTTGGTGCTATCGCCGCACATCAGCCTATGCCGCCCCAGCTGATAGATTTGGCCCATCTTGCTCTTGGGCTCTTCTGGAAGCTCCTCATCAAAGCCATCGTCTTTTACTTCTTCATCATCCAATAAATCGTCTAGGTCATCAAAACCAAATCCACTCATGTCAATATCAAGAATAGAGTTGAGCTCTTTGGTTAGCAGTTCCTCATTCCATGTGGCCAACTCTCCTGATTTGTTGTCAGCTAACCGGTAAGCTTTTACCTGCTCCTCTGATAGCCCTTCTGCGTAGACTACAGGTATATTGTCCTGCTTTAATTTTTTAGCGGCCTTATAGCGCGTGTGTCCAGCAATGATTACACCATCTTTGTCCACAACAATAGGCTGCTGCCACCCGAACTCCTTAATAGAATTAGCAACTGCCTCAACTGCTCCGTCATTGTCACGGGGATTGTTCTCATAAGGCTTAATTTTGTCTATTGCTGCATTTTTAACTTCCAACAACTGGGATCCACTCTCTTTTTTCATTTTTTGTATAAAAAAGCACTTCATAAGAAGTGCTCTAATAAAATTAAATCTCTAATACTTTCCCCTGCCGTACTTTCTTTCCCAAATTTTCATAATAAGCTTAAGGACGAATTCAAACAGCAACATAATTGCGCACACATTCATAATGAATGTTGTAAATGGCCAAATACTGCCGCTAAGTGACTGCCAGAGGTAGTTAAGCATGTTTTATCCTCCAAATTGCATAAAAAAAGCACTCACATGAGTGCTAAATATTTTTAATAATTAGTATATTGATTCATTGTGTGTTGACTCAAAAAGTTTTGCCATTTTTTGACTTATCTCTCTATCTATATCTTCCATTAACCTTTTTTTATCTAAACTTCCTTCACTCAATTGGATTACCCGATGCAATTCCTCCGGTGAGATCTCTATAGATAGTTTCATGATATTTCCTCAGCTTTCTTAAAAAATTACGAAACATACCAAGCCTACTAACTTAATACTATTAAATACAGATACTGCGTTCTGTCTAGTCAAAATATGCTTGTAAACGAAAAACGCCCCATAGCTAGACTATGAGGTGTTTTAACGACCTGTGCGTAAATTACAGGCATTGAAACGTTATACTGCCCTACTTTATAGAGCTACACACCACCTAGGAGTCGAACCCAGATCAATTGGTTTGGAGCCAATTGTGCTGCCGTTACATCAATGGTGTATAAGAACGTGCACTAACTTGCTAAATATAACCGAATTGATGTGTTTTTATGAAAATGCAATTTAGCAAACTAAGCACGTCCTGACACGCTCGCTATGAAATTACGTCGGAACTCTTAAAACCAACGTCATAGGTCATCGCATGTCTATTGCGGCAGCAGGAATCGAACCTGCTAAGATACCATTACCGCAGCCTCTATCATATAAATTGTTCTAAATTGTATGAAAGGAGGAATAGTTTAGCGTCGTTGCGGACGATTAATAGCTACTAGGAATTATCCTAATCTTTCGACAATACCATAATACAACGGAAACACTCCGGTCGGTCTCCGCTCTTTCTCCGGTGATTCTCCGCTCAAACTCCGGTCAGTCTCCGGTAAAACTCCGATTTCAAAAATTCATTCAACTACTTCTGTATCTTCAAATACCCTCAAGTCCTCAATCGACGAGCGTTCATGCTTACGCCAGTAATCCATTCGTTCGGCAAACTCAACTAATGCATCGGTTTTTATTTCGTAATAGCGCGATGACTGATACCCTAATCGCTTAAATATTGCTTCGTCAGTCAAATGTTTGATGAAATAAAGATACAGGATAATACCATGCTTGTATTCGCAACTACTAATCGTGTGATCAACAGCGGCAACACAAGTCTGTGCATCTATGTTAATTACTAAGCTCTCATCTTGATGATTTATACCATCATCAGCAGTAACACCTGTAGCGTCTAATTTCGGGCTCGAAATATCCGACATGTGCTTGTTGGCCAGGTTAAGATAGTGATTGAAGTCTTCAGTAAAGAAGTCATTAACCTTTTGTGCTGTTTTGATTTTATTCAACTTCGCTTTTTTAAAAAGACTCAACTCTCTTGCTCCAATCATTATCTATCTCCAACTTATTCTTTGGTATAAGTATGTCCGTGATATACGTACTGATCACCCATTTTAAGCTGCCTCCAGGGAATAGCATTATGTAATGATCCAAAAGTATAGCCATCTACATATCTGTATCTTTCAACAATTATTCTGTATTCATGATAATTCTTAGCATAGATGTGATGCCCCGTATCTTCGTTACTCACTAGGTAGTAGAACCGTGGTTTGGACTTAATGCGATATTTTCCTGCAAGATACCTTACCCTTTTAGCAGGTACGCCTAGCTGATTAACTATTTCAATCACATAGTATCCTTCGTTCAATAAATCGACTATTAAGTCGTCATCATTAATCTTGGATACTCGCTTGCCGTCGTTGTCATCGTACGTCCTTGTCTGAATGCGGCCATCTATGCCAACTAATGATCCTTTGGACGTAAAGTTGCAAAAGTTTTCGGCCGCCTTGCGCCAAATGACACAACTGACAAAGTCCGCTTCTCTTTCGCCGTTTGCGTTAGTAAACTGGCGGTTAACTGCCAACGTAAAAGTTGCTACTGATATTCCTTAAGTATCTCTTTGGCTTCTGTTTCATTTATGTATAAACCCTCATACAAGCAATCTTTTAAGCACTCTCTACTACAATACATTGCTTCTGTTTGATTATCAGTTACATATATAACCGTATCGTCATCTGTTAGCTTTTTTTCACACCAAGTACACTCAATAAATTCTTTACTTTCGTCAACCATACTATTTCCCCTTAATAAACATCGACCACCTTGTGCTTCCTCGGCGATCACCTAGTAACGGCTTCTGGCCAATTACTTTAAAAACCTCGTTAAATTTTATTTGGTTGTTGGACCATTTAAAAATCAAAGTACCTGTAGGCTTCAGGACCCGCATGCACTCGTCAAAGCCCTTTCTGATATAACTCTGCCAGTCATCCTCCGGCAGGCAGCCATACTTCACTTTGAGCCAGCTGCTATCACCTGCTTTGACTAGATGTGGTGGATCAAACACTACTAAGTCGAACGTGTCACTTTCAAAAGGGATGCATCTAAAATCAGCTATAATGTCAGGCTGTATCTTGATTTTCCTAATTTGGCCACGGTCCTTCACTTCATCGCCTGAGTGAACTATATAACTGTTAAAAGTTTTACTGACATATGTTTTAAGACTGTTAATGCTTTCGGAATGTCCAAATGCATATCCTACATCTTCAGATAAATCAATTAAAAAATAGTTATCGTCATCATATGCAACATAATAATAATCGGGTTTTATTATATTTCCTTCAATAATGTCGCCTACTTGAACTTCTTGCTTTGTATTTGTTTGATTAACAATTTCCATTTTTACCACCTGCCTTAACTCTCACCGTTTATAACTCTGGTCCATTTATCAATAACGTCTTCGCCCGGCAACTTCTTGTAAAATTCACCATCTTTTAATCGGTATCCAGGTGGAACATGCCCCACGTACCACTCTTTACCTTCAGTGTCTTTACGCCATACTGCTCGTGCCATAAGTTAAATTCTCCTTGCTTTAAAAAAGTGGAACTTCTGCGTGTTTCAACATTTTATTTTCTGCTTTTTGATACATCTTCTTATCTACTTCAAATCCATAAGCATTTCGATTTAGCTCAATGGCTGCTCTCAATGTTGAACCGCTACCAGCTACAGGATCAATTACTACATCTCCTGGATCGGTAAAAATTTCTATCAATTCTCTTAGTACAGGTATGGGCTTTTGAGTAGGCGCAATTTTAGGATAGCTTCCATCAATATTCCAACTAAACCAGTTTTTTACCATACGTCCACCATTGTTAAATTTGGGTAGCTTATCTCGATACAGGACTAAGGCGTACTCAGTCGCACCAACAATTCTCATGTTAGCTTTTAAGACTTGTGCGGATGTTTTTTTAATAAATACCAATGGTATGTAATGGTTGAACCCATATCGCTTGCCATAATCAATGACCATGCCTAGTTGTTGAAAGGCACAAAAAACAATCATTGCCGGTGCTTTGTTAGTATCTTTAGGTTCATTAATTAACATGTGCGAGCAAAAGTGCATGTACTCTGCAATTCTGAAATCTACGTCTGTGTTAAAGAACGTTGCATTTGCTTTGTCACTTTCGCCATTTTTATTGTCTCCGCCCTTGTACCAAACAGGATTACTGGCATACGCATTATTCGCCAAATTGTAAGGTATATCGGCGATTACCAATTGCGCCTTAGGTATCCCATATCTTTTGTAGTTTTGAAAATTGTCATTAAATAATTTAATTTTAGGTAACATTATTTATCTCTACTGTCATCATTTTTACTCAATTCAATATAATTCAGAATTGCATATCCGGCAGCATCTAGCCAGGTGTCTAACAGACTTTCTGAGTTAACTTCTTGCTTACCGTTAAGCGTTAATTGCTTAATTCGGTTAACTTTATCGATAAATCTAGTCAGCCCCGATATAGCGCCCAATTCATCAAAGGTTTCGCCGAAAGAGTCTCCGTAATCATGATTTTTAGCTATTAAGGTATGCTTAAGCTCGTCGCAAGTCTTAGTTATTATTTCTTCGTTCATTGTTTTTTGACTAGCCATCATAAACCACCATATCCTTTTCGATTAACGGCAATACACCGTGGCGTTTAAGTAGCTCGTATAGCCCTAAGCGTCCTTTTTGTGTCCACTTTGTCCTTACGACGGCCTTTTCTGTGCCGTCAGGTCGCTGAATCATACGGGTCTCTGATTGTGTCCAGCCAAGGTGCTGATACTTTGAGTAGAGAAGCCAAATGCTGCCTTGTCTGAACTGCACACCCAGCTCATGTAGTTTGGTATTCATTGCTGAACCACTCATGCCATAATCTTTAGCAATCACCGTGATAGTCACTAATGCTGGATTGGCTAGGATACGGTCGTAGTAAGTAGCCTTAGGTTTTAGTTCGTTGACCTGCTGTTCAGCAATTAATCTAGCTTCTTTCTCGTTCTTTAGGTCCGTGGCCAGCTTGATAATCATATCGGGGTCAGTCAATACCTCTTCGATTTTTTTTTTGGTCAGGTATGCGCCGTGCTTGTTAATTGTCGGCAATACCTCGCTAGTCACCCACCGTTTAAACCTCTTTGCCTTTGGCAGTTTGCTGCTAAGGATTAAGCTGTATAGTCCAGACTCATTGATCACTGTCTGGTCCTGCTTTCCTCCAAGGGTGTCGAGTTTCACGACCCCCTTTTCATCGCTGTCAACATGGCGATTTAGCGCATCTCTGTAGTTGGAATAGCCAAGTATCTCTGCTACGTCTTTGCCCACAAAGTAAGGTTGACCATCAATGGTCATGGTCCTTACTTGCTGAGCTTCAAAATTAAATAGCTGTAAATCGCTCATTTTCATCCCTCCTGACTAAGTCCGGTTTGCTCTTCTAACTTTTTAAAAGCTTTATGTAAATCTTGGTCGCTAAAGTTAGTCTGATTTTTGGCTTTATACTTGCTCCAGTCAGTGCCTTTCTCAACTCGCTTTTTAGAGCTCGGCGCTCGCTGATATTGACCCGGTCTAAGTGGCTTTTGCGTAAGGTAGCTTTCAAACTTATCCTCCCGGAAGAGAGTCCCAGGCTGCAGGTAGCGCTCGAATTCGGTCCCTAGCCATTCAGCGCACTTGATGTCAATGACTTTCTTAAAGTCGGCTAGGGTGTACTCATCATCTAGCCTGGCGTTAATAAGACTTCTCGTTTTTCTAGTCGTCGGTCTGAAGCTCTTACCCGTTTTTTGATTAAGATATTCAACGACTGCTTTAATAATTGCCGAATTGTCTTTTTTCTTGCTCTGGGTTTTAGGTTGTCCTGCTTCAGCAGGACTGTCTATATTCTTCTGTGTAATCTCTTGTGTAATCTTATGTGTAATCTCTGGTATAGGTTGGTTGTTTTTCGGTATATCGATGTGCAGTTTTTCGGTACATCGATTATCCGTTTTTCTGCTATTCGAATATCCGTTTTTCGGTGCATCGATGTGCAGTTTTTCGGTATATCGATTGGCAATTTTTTCCAATCGGTCATAATTGATGCGGTACCACTTTGTCTTATCAAATTTTGCCCGATTGTAGTTTCCCGATATGATATAGCCATCTTTTTCAAGGTCTGAAAAATAGTTTTGTAGCGTCCTCTCTTTTATCCAAGAAAATTGCTCATGCCAAGCCTTTACTGAGTTGTAAACCCACTTGTGGCCATCTTGGACATTGGTAGATTTCTGTAGCCAGTAGTGTAGCTGTTGTAAGACAAGTGCCTTATCAGCACTACCCAGTTCTTTCGCCAAGCTAGGCTCAAACAGCATAGGCGGCTCTGAGATTAACAAGTTACCCATCAGTTAGCTCCTTTCTACAGAATATTTGTAAATAGATCTTGTTCATTAGGAACTTTGCCTTCATCAGTGATGTCATCATGATTACCGTCAACTAGTTCCTTGATTTCATCATCAGTTTCTGGCTTTTTAGCTTGTGGTTTATGCTCTGCCTCATGTTTCGCAGGTTCTTGTTTTGAACTGTTATCCTTGATTTTTTCTATTTGCTTATTTACGTTGTAATTATCAATAAACTGCTTAATTGCGGACTTTGTTTGCGGGTCTTCCTGGTTTAAAAGCCATTCTTTAGTATCTAGATCATGATTTTCCAGGTAATCGTTCCAGACATCCTTTAGTAAACACATACGACCATATACATTCACTTCATAGGTATCTAACTCATGCTGATCTAAAATCCTAACTTGTTTCTTTTGTGGTTCAGCTTTAAGGCCCTTTGCGTCGGTATCGTCTTCACTAGCAATACCGAAGGCTGCACTTAAGCTGTATCGCTTGGCGTAGCTGATAAGTCCAGCTGTTTGCTGAGCATCATCACTTCTGGAGTTTTTAAACCAGACCTTGTCAGCAATCATGGCACTACCAGTAACATCAACCATTACGGTTTGAACGCTTATCCCGTCTGGGCTATTTTCAATATCAAAGTAATAGCCGAATTGAACGTTGCCCTCTTTGTCTGTTACCTTATTGCAGGCATCGACAATTGCTCTGTCTACCGCTGCCAAATCAGCATACTTGTAGCTATATGTATTCCCTTTCCTCGTTGCAATATCAACCGTTTTTTCTCTTCTTGGCTGTTTAATCTTGCTTTTTACTTGAATATAATGTTTGGCCCATGAGGCACGATCTTCTTCTTTACCGATGAATTGCATGATTTACACCTTCTCGCATTTAAAACCCATATCTACCAGATATTTGAACAACTGATCAAATTGGTACTTTGAGCCACCTATTCTAATTTTTCTTTTCTTAGTCACTAAAATAGCTGTATAGTATTTGCCCTTGACTTCTCCCGTTTCAGGGTTAATTGCCTTACCATTCTTGTTGGTGACGTTTAACTGCTTCCTGTGCTCACTGTGGTCGCGCTCAGCTGCCTTTTTAACGTCTTGCGCGTAATTATCCATTTCAGTCAAAACTTTGCTCAAATCGTCTCTATTAAGCTGCTCCAGCCAGTGCTTTTCTGGCAGATGCAATTCTTGGGCTTTAACAGTGACAATTTTGACGTTCTCAACAAACTGCCGTTTTTGCTCCAGCAAAAAGTTAATCTGTTGCTTTACATCTTTTTCAAATGTCGCAAACGCATATGTCTTGTTGCTCCACTGTGGCTGACGTTCAATATCATCAGGACTAACTCCTGCTTCCTGGCACCATTCAGTAATGCGCTTGTCATTTTGCTCTTCACGCTCTTGCTTAGCATGGTCTTCATAAGCCTTAATTTGCCGATCAATATGACTCGTGGCCACACTTACATCGCTCAGGAGCTCCTTGATTTGACTTTGAAAATCATTAATCGGCTTATTGGCTGCTCTAACAATGCCAATTTTTTTCTTGTTAACTGCTTCTTTTAGATGATTAAGTTGAGCCCTTGTTTCTTTAGCAGATTTAAGATTTTTAGGTGTGACGTCATATTGAGTAAATTGATCTCTCAATGAACCTACCTGGGCCTTTAATTTTTCGTATTCCGGAAAGTCGATTTTTGCAGGTGAATATGCAACTCCGTATTTTTTGCCATTTAAAGTAATTAAATCTTCAGCCATCAGTAGTCACCTCTCATCCCTTCGAAGTAGTCATGCGCATCAGACCACCAAATATCGTCATCTTGGCCAGCTTCTGCTATAGCCTCTTTTAAATCAGGTACAAACCAGTCTGTTTTGGCGCAATACTGATTAATTCCCATTCTGCATGTTTGGTCGACTACAAAGTGCTTCCAGTCCAGATAGGTGCATTCAGAATCCCCGACAGTAACGATTTGCTTGTTTACAATCGCCGTCCCTATTCCCGATGCAGCCAAATCTTGCTGCTTTTCATATTGCAATCTATCTGTTATCGCTTTTACCTGTTCTTTGCTATAAACGTACAACATGGTATAATTCTCCTTAGAAATATCTTTTGGTATATTCGTTATTAGTCCGATTGCAGTCGGGCTTTTTTGTTGCTTTTAAATTGTCCCTGGCAGAAATACGGGTAGTGACATTATGTAAATCCCGTAAGCCATAAATGCTATTGCTAGCAGTAATGAGACGATCAGCGAGCTTCTCTTTCTCAGTTTTATGTCCGTGTAATTGTCTAAAATGTATTGCCATTTTCTTAGTATCCTTTCCATTCCATTACATCCTCCACTTCATTCCATGCCCATTAATTCTCGTTTTTTCTTTTCGCTTCGGCTTTCAATAAATTCTTGCCACCGGTCAGCCTTGATTAGTGTATGGCGCAATCCATCCAGAATTACGGCATCGCTAAACTCTGACAGCAAGCATTCATTTCTACGTTGATAAAAAGTGGTGTTTTTATAATCGTATTTTTTCATCACTTCTTCTTTGGTTAGAATTGTTTCCATCTGTCTCACCTCCTTTAATACGATTATTTGTGTCTGATTTTTATCAACATGACAAAAATCACAACGTTAAAAACAAAATTTAAAATAGTAAAAACTTCGTTAAGCACTTCCTTCAAAATACGCTCCTTTAGTCTTCTCGATCCGCTTTAATCAATAAAATCAGTATTGCTATGTCTACTAAGCAATTAATGAATTCAATCATTTTCGTCCCTCCATCCTCTTAAATCGTCTAGGTTGACTCCTAACGCATCAGCTATCTTGCAGGCATTGGTAAATGGCATGTCAGCACCTTTTTTATTGGATGAAATAACTTTTCCATCGCCAACTTAACTGCATTCCAGTCTGACGCTGACAAGCCATCAAGTGCATTAGCAATTTGAATTACTTTCTCTTTTTTTATCATGTTCATACTCTCTTTTCCAGTTTTACTGTATTGGACGATAAAAAAATAATATCGTCAAATTTCACATTAAACACTTTCTCTATTTTCTTAATTATTGGAACAGAAGGATATGTTCTTCCTTTCTCGTAATTAAGCCATGTAAACTCGCTAATACCAACAGCTTTAGCCGCTTCAGCCTGTGACATTCTTTTTGTGGCTCGAATAGCTTTAAGTGTCAATTTCATATGCTCATCTCCCTTTTTCAACTTTATATTTTATATTATATTCCAGTTTTACTAGATTGCAAGCTTTTTTACAGAAATTCTGGTATTAATTTCAAAAAAGCTTTAAAATATTACAGTAAAAATATATAATATCAGTGACATAGTAGAATGTTCTATTAAGGAGAGACAAAATGCCAAATAGCAAAGTACCAAATAGAAACAAACAAATATTGGCAAAAAATTTAAAATATTATGTCAGTCGAAGTGGCAAAGAACGCGCTACTATTGCTAATGACTTGGGAATAGCATATACAACTTTTTCATCTTGGTGCTCCGGTGTTAACTATCCTAGAATTGATAAAATTGACAAAATGGCAAAATATTTTGGTATAAAATCGTCCGATCTAATTGATGAACATACGGATAATTCCAACGAAAAAACAAATAAAACTGAATTAATCGATTTAAAAGAAGAACCCAAAGTCATTGCTTATGGCGGAAAACCAATCTCTAAAGAGGACATGGAAATTATCAAGGCAATATTAGAGCGGCATTTGAATGGCGGCGATTAGTAATGGAAGAAGACTTAACCAAGTATCTTTTTAAATATGCTAGCAACCATGGAATTACTTGCACATGGCAACCGTTGAGTGATCATAAGCCGGCTTATGCAATAGTTAATTACAACTTAATAATTGTCAACCCAAATTGGTATAGACAAGAAGAGATACCCTTCATAATCGGCCATGAAATAGGTCACGTTTTAAATGGTGACATAATTTGCAATTGTCAAAGTCGTTATGCTGTCTATCCTTGTGAGTTAAAGGCCGATAGACTTTCATTTAATCTAATCTTTGATTACTCTTTAGGGTATGGTAGTGTGATAACAGAGCCTGGAACATTCATTGAACAATATGGCATTCCAGTGAGAATGCTTGAGTATGCAGTAACCGTTTTTGCTAAGAACAAAAATCTGCTGCTAGAAGCTTAATTTTTTGCTTTTATAAAAGCGCTATAAATAGTTAACATGCAAATATATAGTAAAATTTAAAGTATCAAATATTTAACAAGGAGTATCATTTATGGCAAAGCAATGTACGCTATGTAAAAAGAAATTAGGATTTTGGTCTATTGAACATACTTTAAAAGACGCTGTACTTTGCGATGACTGCTTTTCAAAAGGTAATTTCTATCGTGGTACCAGTCAAAGAAAAATGAGTGAGTTTATTGAAACCCAAACCTTTGCCGAAGTGCAAGAATTAATTGCTAATCCTGAAAAATTAGAAAAAATTAAATTGGAGCTTGCTCCTGAAAAACATCCCATGGTTAATAGAGGAGAATGCAGTTTTTGTCACCGTCAAATAGGGGCTTTAGATTTTAAACATACTCTAAAAGATGGTTTGCTCTGTGAAAATTGTCCTGCGGGTAAGAAAATATTCGATGAAATTGATCGTAATCGTATCAAAATGAAGCAATTTTTAAAAACTAAAACAGTTGCTGAAGTGCAGGAGTTAATTGATAATCCAAAGCATCTAGAAGAAGTTAAAAAAGAAATCTTATCAGTTGAACAACAAAAGGCGCAAGCAAAATCTACCGAAAAAAGTTCTACAAAATTAGAAACATCAAAAGAACAATCCTCAGATTCTAAAAATATTTGTAGCATATGTAAAAACAAAATAGGATTTTGGTCTACTTCACATACTTTGAAAGATGGCCAATTGTGTGATGATTGCTTACTAAAAGGTAATTTTTTTGGTAATGCCGATAGTAAGAAAATGAATTCTTTTTTAGCAACTAAAACCGTTGCTGAGGTTCAAAGTTTAATCAATAACCCGAAAAAATTGGATCTTATTAAGGCTGAAGTTGCACCTAAAGAACATCGCAAAGGACCCAAAGCAAAATGTGCGCTCTGCAATAAAAACATTTACCGGGGCGATATCTCTTTACAGTTTCAAAATTCATCATTTATTTGCATAAATTGTATTAGTAAGTATAAATTCTCTAAAAATGGTTTATATTCTGAGCCATTAAATAAAGCTGTTAGCTGGGCTGACAAGCATACTATCAATGATTTGAAAGAATATATTGATCAAGGAAAGAATTTTAACGATATATCTTCAGACATGGACAAGTTTCAAGCTGAAATGGATGAGTTCAAGAAACACTCAATCAAGTATTCGCACTACTATATTTCTGTTGAACAGCGGAGAATGCTAATTGGTAAAACCCTACTAACTGATCCTAAGTTTGTTGAAGCAGATGACATTGTCTCCTATCAAGTTAACGAAAAAGGTCATAACGAGCATAAGCACCATACCTTCGCCAGAGCTACAGCTGGTGCTCTCGTGGCAGGTCAAGCTGGTGCAGTTCTTGCAGGTGTCACCGGTGGTAAGGATAAAGAATTCATTGATCACATCGGTTTAATCATTACCCTAATAGACGGTAGCAACTTTGAAGTCAAGTTTCTGCGAACTAAAACCAAGGCTGATAGCTCTATCGTGAGGAGCTCCTATTCTGAACTACAAAACCTTATATCAATCATAGATGCCTGGAAAGCACAACCCACTACAGTTAATCAGAGCGTTACTGCACCTGAAGAAACAGTCACGGTCTCCTCTCAACAAGAGAGTTCCACCGATATCCCAGCAGAAATCAGGAAGTACAAAAGTCTTGCTGATGATGGAATTATCACGCAAGAAGAATTTGAAATTAAAAAGAAACAATTGTTGAGTATGTAATTTGGACAACAAAAAGCCTCCGGAGGAAATATGGAAATCCTGGAGGCTCTTATCTAGGTATAATAGCGGTCGCTATTACATTGCCTATTTTTCATAATTTTAGGGAGCAAGCATTATGGTTAGGTACTACTCGCCACAAGTGACTCCACTTGATAATGGCAAATTCCACTATTCAATTCGCTACCGTGACCCCTCTTTCAAAGGAATTAAGAAAAAGTCAGTAACAATTGCAAAGAATACTACCTTTGCTCGTAGTAATGCCGAAAAAATCGTTAAGCAGAAAATCCAAGAACAATTGTCTGAGTATTCATACGAGCCCATTACCTTTGATGAAATAGCTGTCAAACTACGAGATCATTGGGAAAAACAAGGATTAGCTTACAAAACAGTTAGAAGCTATGAATCAACACTTAATATTATCACCAAGGAATTTGGCCAGTTAGTAGTTGCCAATGCAACAGCTGTCCAAATTAATCGCTTCCTTAACGACTTGCTATATAAAGAAAATTTGTCAAATAGTACAGCACATATCTTCTTTAACATTTTTTCAAAAATATTTGATTATGCTAAACAATTTGGTTATACCAAAGAAAATATTATGCAAGACGTTAGAATCAATTATAAGGATGAAAAAGCTAAGAAGCGGTATCGTGTAGAAAACTGGTATCTAACAGATGAAGAAGTTAAGATTATTATAAACTATTGCCTAGACAAAAAGCGAACCGACTATGCTGATTTGTTTTTCTGGCTTTATCTCACGGGAATGAGAATTGGTGAAGCATGTGCCATGCAGGTTAAAAACATTCACTTCAAAGGAACAACCTGTTACGCAGATATTACTGGAACAATGATTTCCAAAGTTGGCCAAGGTGAAGTTAAGCAAAACACAACCAAGACCGCTAGAAGCCACAGAACAATTGCCCTATCCTCTCAGGCAGTTGATATTTACCAAAGAAACTCAAAAAACAAAAAGCCAGGTGATTTTATTTTTACCAATAAGAACTCTAATAAAGTAATTGGCAGTAGAGTTGCAGAAACTTATCTTAAAAGGATGCGCCCACACATCAACATCAACAAACGGATTACGTCGCATATTTTCCGCCACTCTCACGTTTCTAAACTTGCTGAAATGGGTTTCCCCCTAAGCGTTATTTCTGAGCGTGTAGGTCATGAAAGTGAGGGTATCACTCGTCAAATTTATCTCCACATTACTGAAAAGACTCATCAAGAATACGATGAAAAAATTAAAAATATGCAATTTTAAAAACAAACTCAAATTATGAACTGGTTTTAGTTTGTCCTTTTTGTGTCCCTTTTCAGATTTATCCAAATCAAAGTTTGCCTTTACATCAAGCTTTACAGGCAATACTTGCACTATTGTCAAAATAAATCA
>NZ_JBWXGC010000013.1:0-38187 GCF_059900865.1 Lactobacillus sp. XV31L
TAAAAAACGCAGATGTGCTGGTTGTAATGCCACTCCTCGTAGTCCCAGGGATAGCGAAACGACACGACGCCGATTTGCTGCATCGCGGCAACCGTCAGGCCCGTTTCCTCGTTAACCTCGCGCATAGCGCACTGTTCAAGGCCCTCTCCGTCTTCCAGACTGCCGCCCGGCAGGTCAAAGCGGTTAACGTAGGGTCCACCCAGTTTTTTTATGACGATCAGGTCGTTTCGCGTGCCGATTATGCCGTAACAGCCAAAGGCTCGGTGGTATTTTTGCTTCATAATGGAACTCCTCAATGTAGTTTTGAAGTGGTTATATTTATAGCATATATTTAAAACTAAATAAATCAAACTTTTTGTTTAAGTGACAATTTACTGATTGTTGTCGCTGCAAAACAAAGGTAATGGTATATTTCATAACTGTGATAAAGCTTGTCCCACAAAATTTTAGCCCACCACACACTTGATGAATTTATGAAAAAAGATTAGATTGCATCGATTAATTAATAACAGCTAGGCTTTAGCAACTTAGTAGCCTGCATTAAAGTTGAAGAACCAAACAAAAAGCGGGAAGCCTCTACTTCACGCTTTTTGTAAGCTAATTATTTAATTCTTAATCCCAATCTGTATTTGTGGCGTAATCTTTTTCGGCTTGTTTTTCCAGTGCCGCTTCCGTCTTGGCCACGCTGTCTCGAAACTTATCTTCGACTTCAATACCTAGATCAGATAATTGCTGATCAGTTACTGGAGCTGGCGCATGCATCATTGGTTCAGAGGCATTAGCATTTTTAGGAAAAGCTAAAACATCGCGGATATTGTCTTTTTCAGCCAGCAGCATAGCAAAACGATCCAGACCAATAGCCAAGCCAGCATGGGGCGGGAAGCCCATATCTAAAGCTTCAAGCAAGTAGCCAAATTGCTCATAGGCGCGCTTCTTGCTAAAACCCAATGCCTTGAGCATTTTTTCTTGAATGGACCGCTTGTGGATCCGGATTGAACCACCACCGAGCTCGTCACCATTCATGACAATGTCGTAACTACGTGCATGCGCTTTGTGGGGTTCAGTTTCAAGCAATTTAATCCCTTCATCATCAGGCATCGTGAATGGATGGTGGGCTGCAATCCAGCGACCAAAGCCTTCGTCATATTCAAAAAGCGGCCAGTCAACGACCCAGACAAAGTCAAAGACATGCTTTGGTATAATCTCTGTTTCCTTAGCAAACTCTCGACGAAGATGGTCGAGCGAATCACAGCATACCTTCCACTTATCGGCCACAAAGACCAAAAGCTCGCCGCCTTCAAGGCCAAATTCTTTGACTAAGGCGGACTTGTTGTTATCAGTCAAGAAGCGGGCTACAGGTCCTGTAAAGTCGCCTTGCTCATATTTAACCCAGGCCAATCCCTTAGCATGGTAGCGCTTGATATATTCTTGTTTCTTTTCAATTTGCTTACGAGAATAGTTTTGGGCGCCATTTTTCACGGCAATGCCCTTAACGAAGCCACCGTTGGCAATTGCACCAGAGAAAACTTTAAAATCACTTTCCTTAAAGAGCGGACTCAAATCATGAATCAACATGCCAAAACGTGTATCAGGCTTGTCTGTACCGTATTTATTCATTGCATCTGTCCAAGATATGCGTGCAATCGGTGTCTTTAATTCGATTCCCATTACGTCTTTCATAATTTTTTTCAAAAGACCTTCTGTATAGTCTTGGACTTGTTCTTCATCAGTAAAGGACGTTTCCATATCGATTTGCGTAAACTCAGGTTGACGGTCACCGCGCAAGTCTTCATCGCGGAAGCACCTGGCCAGTTGATAGTATTTGTCAAAGCCAGCTCCCATAAGCAATTGCTTGAAGAGTTGGGGAGATTGAGGCAGAGCATAGAAGCTGCCTGGGTATATTCGAGATGGTACCAAGTAATCACGGGCACCTTCTGGAGATGATTTGCCTAAAATGGGGGTTTCAATATCAATAAAGCCATTTTCATCAAAAAACTCATGAGTTGCCCGTAAGATCTTGGATCGCAGAATAATCGCCTGTTGCAAGCTTGGCCGCCGCAAGTCCAAGTAACGATACTTGAGCCGTAACTGTTCGCCCACTTCGGCTTCATCCTTAATCTCAAAGGGAGGGTTTTGCGCCTTATTCAAGATAACAAGCTCTTTAGCGTCAACTTCAACTTCACCTGTCTTCATGTCCGGGTTGACGCTTGCTCTTTTCACTACTTCGCCCTTGACTTGAATCACATATTCAGTGCCCAATGATTCGGCTAAAGTCATCAATTCTTGCCCAGAGTCATGGTTCACAACCACTTGAACCAAGCCCGCGCGGTCACGCAAGTCAATAAAAAGCAAATTGCCTAAATTACGGATACGCTGCACCCACCCGTACAAGTTGACCTCTTGACCAAGGTAAGCAGTGGTAATGTTGCCGCAATAATTTGTTCTTTTTTCTATCTTTTCCATTTTTAGTCCTTCAATTGTTTCATAACAGCTTTAATATCATTGACATCTTCTAAATTGAAATCAATCTTTTTTCCATCCGCAAGCCGCTTAACGTTTAATACCCGATCGGCCAATTCCTTGGCTCCGAGCGTGATTACATACTTGGCGTGGACGCGGTCGGCTTTTTTAAATTGCGCTTTAAGTTTCTTTTGGTCAACATCGTATTGGGCCTTAAAGCCTTGCTGGCGCAATGAACGTGCAATTTCAACTGCCTTGACTGCAGTACCATCACCAATGTTAGTGATAAAAAAGTCAATTCCCTGGTCTAGAAATAGTTGAGGATTTTGCTTTTGCAAAACTAGCATTAGTCGCTCCTCCCCAATGCCAAAGCCGACAGCTGGCGTTTGTGGACCATCAAATTCTTCAACCAAATGGTCATAACGCCCACCGCCTAAAATAGTTGTGGCTGATTCCCAAAGGCTCTTGTCCTCGACCATGAATTCAAAAATAATGCCTGAATAATAGTCTAGACCACGGACTAAGTCATTATCGATCACGTAGTCAATGCCCAGCTGATCAAGTATTCCAGTAATTTGCTCAAAGTTATTCTTGGCTTCGTCATCTAGATAATCAATTATTTTGGGTGCATCGGGCAAGAACTGCTTGTCTTGTTTGTCTTTTGAATCCAAAATACGGAGTGGATTTTTTTCTAAGCGGCGTTTGGAATCATCAGAAAGTTGGTCGCGAAGGGGCGTGAAATAGGCAACCAAGGCATCATGGTAGTCTTGGCGCACCTGCTTATTGCCCAAGGTGTTAAGGTGTAAGTCGTAATTTTTAACACCTAGCTTTGCTAACAAGTCATGGGCCAGAACAATCGTCTCAACGTCTGCTAGTGGATCCCTTGATCCAAAGCTCTCAATTCCAACTTGATGAAATTCGCGCTGCCGACCTGCTTGTGGTCGCTCATAGCGAAAAGTAGACTCGATATAGTAAACATTGAATGGCTTAACTTGTTCAGGTGCATATAGCTTGTCTTCGACATACGCACGCACTACCCCTGCTGTGCCTTCAGGACGCAGGGCAATGTGGCGGCCGCCCTTATCCTTGAAATCATACATTTCTTTTTCGACGACATCTGAACTTTCACCGCTAGACCGAGAAAAGACTTCATAATTCTCAAAACTTGGCGTTCTTATTTCGCGGTAGTTGGCTTGCTTGAAAAATTCGCGCAAAATTTGCTCTACTCGCTCCCATGAACCGGACTGGTCCGGCAAAATATCAACTGTTCCTTTTGGTCTTTGAACTCTCATTTACTCTTCCTTTTAATTAAAAAAGCACCCTTGAATAAATCAAGGGCGCTCTGACTTAGCACGGTACCACCTTTTGCCTGCTGCGAATAACGCTCGCGATGCGGTTATTATCTGGTAAAGGGGTCACAGTTTAGCTTTTATCCGCTCTTGCAGCATAAGTGAGCGGTCTCTGAAATAAAATACTAACCCTTAGTCCTTGTCATTGATAATTCTTTTTTAGCTTATAGTTTTAGCGCTGAAAAGTCAACCTGCATCGCACTTTCCCCGCAATTTTTTACAAGTCGAGCACAATGGTAAAGGGTCCGTCATTTACCAGACTAACCTCCATATCAGCACCAAACTTACCAGTTTCAACTGGAAGATCAGCCTTTTCAAGCTCCTGGTTGAACGCTTGCCAAAGTTCATTAGCTAGCACAGGTTTCATTGCCTGAACAAAACTAGGACGGTTGCCCTTTTTAGTGTCAGCAAGCAGGGTAAATTGACTAACGCTCAGCACCTGCCCCGCAATGTCCTTAATGGCCAAGTTGGTCTTGCCTTCTTGATCAGCAAAAATCCGCAGCTTGACAATCTTGGCAGCGGCCTTTTTAACAGTCTCATACTCGTCGCCCTCTTTGAGTCCAACGAGTATGAGCAGTCCCCGGCCAATCTGACCAATAGTTGCACCAGCAACTTTCACACTAGCGCGATTAACTCTTTGAATGACTAACCGCATTAGTTGTCTGCCCTCCTGGTTTGGTAAACGTCCGGAATATCCCGCAGCTTGCTCAGAATACTGTCGAGCTGACTAGAATTGTTGACTGCAACTGTGGCATAGATATGTGCAATGTTTTCTTCATTAACCTTACCCGAAAGGTTGTTAATGTTAGGCGTAAGCGAGTTAAGCTTGGTGAGCACATCACTAAGCAGCCGGCTGCGATTATAGCCAAAGATTTCAACGTTGGCATTGTAGGTTTGTGCGCTGTCTTCTTCGACATTTTCCCATTCAACTTCAATTAACCGGCCCTGACTTTGATCGTTTGAACTAATATTGCGGCAGTCTGAGCGATGGATGGTAACTCCGCGCCCCTTGGTCACATAGCCGACAATCTGGTCGCCAGGAACGGGATTGCAGCACTTAGCCAAATGAAGCATGAGGTCACTGATCCCCTGAATCATTACCCCATTTTTATGTTTAATCTTCATTGTTTGGGAGCTGTTGCCCCCGGTCTGGGTATTAGAAGCGGCTTTTTGCCCTGAATTTAAAATTTCTTCTTCTAGCTGCTGCTGTTTCTTTTTTTCATCTGCTCGGCGCAAATCAGTGGTCAACCGATTCACGATGCTGGTCGCTGACAAGTCTCCAAAACCTACAGCAGCATACATTTCATCTGCTGTATGGTAATTAAGCTGGTCGATTACCTTTTCAACGTGGTCCTTGTCCATAAATTCTTTAGGGACCAAGTCTTGATCACGCAACTTGTCTGCCACCATTTGCTCGCCCTGTTCAATGCTGTGGCTGCGATCAAGTCCCCTAAAGTAACGCCGAATCTTGTTGCGTGCTCTTGACGTTTTGACCATATCAACCCAATCACGGGAAGGACTGGCGTTTGACTGGGTCATAATGTCAATGACATCCCCATTTTTCAACTTATAGTCAAGAGGGACCAATTTGCCATTGACCTTGGCACCAACGGCGTGACTGCCAACCTGGGTATGGATTTCGTAGGCAAAATCAAGCGTGACCGACCCCTTGGGCAGTTCATAAACCTCGCCCTTGGGCGTGAAAACATAAACGCGGTCAGAAAAGATCTCGCTTTTAACGTTCTTCATGAACTCGCCTGCATCTTGCGTCTCATCCTTCAATTCGAGAATTTCACGCACCATGTCCAGCTTTTCATTAGAGCTTGTCTGAGCTACGCCAGTAAAGTTGCCCTGCTTGTAAGCCCAGTGTGCGGCCACACCATATTCAGCCACCTCGTGCATCTGCTCGGTTCTGATTTGGATTTCCAGGGGCCGACCACCAGGACCGATAATCGTGGTATGCAATGACTGGTAGCCATTGACCTTAGGAACAGCAATATAATCCTTGAAGCGTCCTGGCATTGGCTTCCATTTTGTATGAACCGCCCCTAAGACCGCATAACAATCTTTAACTGTCTTGACGATTACACGTACTGCTAACAAGTCATAAATATCGTTGAAATCCTTGTGTTTATTGACCATTTTTTTATAAATGGAATAAATATGCTTGGGACGACCGTAAATTTCATATTCAATTCCTAAACTATCAAGGCTCTCCTTCAACATTTTAATTGCATCTTGAATATAATTTTCTCGTTCACTGCGCTTCAAGCTCATCAAGTTTACAATCCGGTAATAGGCCTCGGGATTAAGATAATGAAAACTCATATCTTCTAGTTCCCACTTAATGGTCCCAATACCCAGTCGATCAGCAAGTGGTGCATAGATGTCCATCGTTTCCGAAGCAATTCTGCGTTGCTTGTCTGGCCGCAAGTGCTCCAGTGTATGCATGTTGTGGAGCCGGTCGGCCAACTTGACCATTATTACCCGGATATCTTTAGCCATTGCAATTAACATTTTGCGGTGATTTTCAGCTAAGAATTCCTGGTGCGACTTATACTCGTACTTGTTGAGTTTAGTAACGCCGTCTACAATAAAGGCCACGTCCTTACCAAACTTTTCCTTGATGTCATCATTGGTTACCGGCGTGTCTTCAACCGTGTCGTGCAAGAAGCCGGCTGCAATTGTGTCAGGATCTAGACTTAAGTTGGCTAAAGTACCAGCAACTTGGGTGGGATGGACAATATAGGGCTGTCCTGATGCACGTTTTTGTCCTTTGTGGGCCTCTTGGGCAAATTTATATGCTCTTTCAATGAACGCAATATGCTCATCATTCATATACTTTTTGCAAGTTGCAAGTACTTGCTCGTATGTCATTTCATTAAATTTCGACATCTAAACCAACCCTTCTAGTTGTATATTTCCTTGTCCATCAAGCCAAAGATTTCAAAAATAAGGTAAATTACCCCAAATAACAAGTTATAATTAGCGTATTTTATTAAAATGATCAAACAAAAGCTTGCTGGCAAAAATAATAACCAATACCTTTTCAAGGGAATGGACCTAATCAAAGTTCCTACATGGTAGCTAACTGCACTGTTAAAAATGATAAACAATAACCCTACCCGCCAAATAGTCAATATCCGAAGCAAACTAAAGATAAGGGGCAAGATGACAAGCAAGATGCTCCACCAAATAATCGGCATTGGTGGATATTGATTTAGCTTTTTAATAAATGGTATTTGTTTAAGTTTGTCAATCACTTTTGTTAATCCTTACTTAAATTTCTATTATAACTCTTCTTAGCTGACTTTTCGCTCAATTACCAAGCCGACCCACCGTTTTTGTCTCATTGTAAGAGTAATTTCAAAGCCATTTTCAACTAAAGCCTGCCTTATTTTATCAAATTGAAGGTAGTCTATCCCAGAAAAAATAACCTTGCCCCCTTCATTCAGGTGGTCGTCAAGTTGCGGCACCAGTTCAAGGAGTATTTCTGCTAAAATATTGGCAACGATGATGTCGAACTTGCCGGTAATTCCTTTTAATAAGCTTGCCTTTTCAATCTTAACATGGCTTATATTATTCAACCCCACGTTTTCCCGAGCGGCCGTAAGGGCTTCATCAGAAATGTCAGTGGCCAACACCGAACTTGCGCCTAAGAGAGCTGCTGCAATAGCCAATATGCCTGAGCCAGTTCCCACATCAACCACGCTTTGCGGGTGAGTCAGCGTACGTTCTAAGCCCATCATGGCCAGTTGCGTTGTCTTATGGTTGCCAGTCCCAAATGCTAGACCGGGGTCAAGTTTGATCAGCTGCTGGTCCGCAAAGGGAGCTTGGTAGTGTTCCCACTTTGGTACTACAGCAAGATGACGCGAGAAGTTAACTACATGATAAAACTTCTGCCAGGCAGTATTCCAATCTTTATCTTCAATATAAGAGGCACTTATGCTTGCCAGTCCAATATCAAAGCCGAGTTCTTTTAACTCTGTCAGTTTCTGACGGTAACCATGCATAATCTGCGCTTGATCAGCCTCTTCGTCAAAGTACGCTGAAAATTCCAAGTCTTCTGGGAGATTTTTGATTTCATCGAGTTCGACCACAGTCGAGTCCTGTTTCAAGCCTGCTTGCTCAAAGTCAGCGCGTGAACGTGCTTCTACACCCAAACAATGAAGCACGTCTTGGCTATATACCGTAAGCGCATCTTCAAGTTCATGACTAGTGGCAATTTTAATAATTAATAATTTCATAGATTTTGATCCCTTTTTATTTTTCTTTTACTAAATGCTATCATTAAAGGAGGTGATAATTTTGTCTAAAAAGAAAAAACGAATTGAAAAAACGTTAGTTGAAAAGATTTTAGAGCGCAATAGCATTTCCTACCACCCAACTCAGTTTGAAACTCACGAAGATGCAGGTGGCGTGGCCCAAATGGATACATCTATTCTAAACGAGAATGAGCATTTGGTCTATAAGACCCTTGTATGTACAGGAAACAAAACAGGGGTTGTAGTTGGCGTTATTCCAGTGACTCAGCACTTGAGCATGAAAAAATTGGCCAAGCATTCAGGTAACAAGAAGTGTGAACTCCTGCCTCTAAAAGACCTGGAAAAAACTACTGGCTACGTTCACGGCGCAAACACCCCAATCGGAATTTATTTCAACCATCATTTTCCGATTTTCCTTGATCAAAGCATGGAAAAAAACGAACATGTGGCTGTCTCAAGTGGCAAAGTCGGACGAAGCGTGTTTTTAGCCCCAGCTGACTTACAAAGAGTCACCAATGGTGAATTTTGCGATTTGCTGGAATAAAGTCTGCTCTTGAATCTGTGTTTATTTATTTCTAAAACTAAATTCATGATATTTTGTCATAAATTGCATTAGGTTTACAAGAGTTGTCTTAATTATAAACTAAAGAATTGTTTTAGGATATAATTTGGGATATACGAAAGATGAGGAACAAAAAATGACCCTGTTGACAGACGAGCAGTTAGCAAACATTGCTCATGACTACTTTTTAAGTAACTTAAATATTGCAGACATTTCCAAAAAGTATAACCTTTCACGCTATCTCATTTCTAAGGCAATTGAAGAAGCCCGTGACAAGGGAATCGTCAAGATTAGCATCTACCAAAGTCCTAAACGAGCACATAAGCTGGAACAGCAGCTGCAACGGCTTTTTGGGCTCAAAGAAGTGTACATCTTAGAAGACTTGGAAACTAAAAACCAAGACAATGAAATGATTGTCAATTATGCGGCCAAGCAAATTCAAAACTATACTAAATCAGCCCATGTAATCGGCCTATCTTGGGGAACGCTCCTGCGTGATATCATTAATAATTTTTCTGTAAGCAACCAGGAGGACCTAACCTTTATTCAGTTGGTGGGTCAAGTAGTTAATGCCAATAGGCGTAAAAAGCAGTTGGTGCAGCAAGCAGCAGATAAGTTTAACGCTGCTAGTTTGACCTTCCCTGCCCCACTATATGCGCTTAATCCTCAGCTCGTTGAAGATGTAAAAAATGAGCCATACTATCAATATGTTGAGCAGTATTTCTCTAAAATAGACTTGATCTTCGCAAGTCTTGGGACAGCGCAAGCACTTGAGTCCGGACCCTTTTTCATGGAGCACTATGCAGACAACTTACTTCCAAAGACTGACCAGAAACGGATTGCTGGAATCATTTTGGGTCGGCCATATGACATTAAAGGCAACTTCTATGAGCCTATTGAGTCTCATATTTGCGGGATTAGCTTGGAGGACATTCTGCATATTCCTGATCGCTTTGTAATTGTTAAAAATCACTTTAAAGAAGAAGCGCTGCTTGGAGCGCTGCGAAGTGGCGTTATTACCCACCTGGTCACTACTAGTGGAATAGCAGAGCAAGTTCTACGCAAAGAAAAGACAATGTAAGTTAGTTAAACTTTTGCGCATAAATGTTGCTGATATACTCCTGCAGCTGCTTGACTGAATGTCGGCGCGAGCGTGCACAGTCTTTGGCTGGACGATCACATAAAAAGCATTTGCGTGCGGCTAAGCCTAAGTCTCTTCTGCTTAATGCCTGCTTTTGGTCTTTTACCACAACATCAGCATCAAACAATCGGCCCAAAGTCGTAGAATCTTCAAACTCGATTGCCACCTTCTTAACTGCAGCGGCCTTGTCCTGCAAGATATAAAAGTTTTCGCACCCGGCATCTTGATTCCATTTTTGGACTAGACGAAAGGACAGGTCAGATTTTCTTAAAATCTGTTCTAACTCGACAATCCCAGCTAAAAATATTTCTTCCAGATAGCGGTTGTTTTTTATTGGACCTGGTACATTGAGTTTGACGTCCAATATCGCTGCCTGGGGGTAGACCCGAAGCAGTTTTTCTTGCTGGTCAACCCGTTCATCCTTGTTTGCTAGGACTGCACCAATCCCTAATTTTTTACCTTGGGTAAAAATTGACTTAGCCATTTTCCTTTCCTCCTGTTAAATCATTATAACTAAAAAACGTGAAAACAAGTCTAGAACTTATTTTCACGTTTTTAGTATATTTTTTAGTCTTTAACTTGCTTAATTGTGTCAATAATTGTGCCATCGCGATATTGAACTAGAGCAACTGCCCGATCAGTATACTCTAGTGGTTTAGGAACACCAACCTGCTTTTCAGCCATCTTTTGCAAATCGTTAATATTAACAATATTTAAGTCAGTCACCTTGCTAAAAGCTTCGACCAAGTCAGTGCGGGCTGGATTGATCGCAATCCCGCGTTCAGTAACCAGGACATCAATTGAAGCGCCTGGTGTGACTACAGTTTCAACGCTGGGAACGACGCTCGCATTGCGTCCACGCACTAATGGTGCGGTGATGATTGTCATCTTAGCCGAAGCAGCATCCTGGTGACCTCCAATTGCACCCCGAATGACGCCATCAGAGCCGGTCATAACGTTAACATTGAAGTTGGTATCAATCTGCAGGGCTGACAAAATCGCAATGTCAAGATTATTGACGACTGCACCCTTGTTGTGTGGATCAGCATACCAAGAAGCGTCAATTTCTTGTTGGTTGCGGTTCTTAGCCATAGAAGCAGCAGCACCCTTGTCGAAGTCCTGTACATCCATCACTTTGTTGACAAGCCCTTCTTCTAGCAGGTCAGTAGTTGGTTTGGTTATTCCGCCTAGTGCAAATGAGGCAGTAATCCCATCATCAAGCATCGACTGACGCAAGTAGCGTGTCACTGCAAGAGCCGCACCACCTGAACCAGTTTGAAAAGAAAAGCCCTGTTTGTAGTATGGCGAATTCACTATTACCTGATTAACCATTTGGGCAATTTTTAATTCCTTCGGGTCCTTGGTAAAACGGGTTGCACCTGAGCCAATCTTGTCCGGGTCACCAATTTGGTCAAGCTTGATGACATAGTCAACTTGCGTTTGCTTAATTGATGCTGGCGTGTTGGGATAGTCAACTACGTTATCAGTTAAAAGAACTACCTTGTTGGCATATTGAGCATCAATTAAGGCGTAACCAAGCGAGCCAAAGACAGCCTGGCCATCTTGACCATTTGCATTTCCAGCTGGATCAGACACCGGAACACCAAGAAATGCAACATCAATTTTGATTTCACCCTCTTCAATTGACCGGGCCCGGTTACCATGGGAGCGGAAAATAACCGGGTTCTTCAAGCCACCATGAGAAACAAAGTCACCCAAGCTACCCCGCATCCCAGAAGAGGTAACATTAGTTACAACCCCCTTCTCAATTGCTTCAATCACCTTGTCGTTCATAACACCAGTAAGTGAGGATGGGGCAAGTGTCAAGTTTTTGTAACCCAGCTTGATAATTACGTCCATCACTTCATTAAAGGCAAAATCACCGTTTCTAAAGTGATGGTGAAATGAAATAGTCATACCGTCCTTGAGTGTTTTTTTGATGACGTCCTCCAAAGAGTCAACCACCTTATTTTCACCAGTAGTAACCGTGACCTTGGCTGCCACCCGGTCAACCGTTGGATGGCCGATTTTGACTGTTTTAAAAGGTTTTAGTCCCATCTTATTCATTAAGTCATCTGGTAATTTGCGATTTACGTTATTTTCCAATATAATTACCCTCCTCATCAATCAGGTTTGATGCATGTGCAATTTCAATTACTCGATCAGCCTTTTCAACCACCGGCTTGTCAACCATTTTGCCGTTAAGCGAAATAACGCCTGAGCCCTTGGCCTTGGCTTCACGAATCGCATTTTTAACCGCCAGGGCATCTTCAATCTCGTCCTTGGTCGGATTAAAGACTTCATTAACCATTGGGACCTGTCGCGGATTAACCAAAGACTTGCCGTCATAACCTAGTTCATGAATGTAGCGGGTTTCACGGTAAAAGCTATCCAGGTCATTCATGTTTGAAAAGACCGTATCAAAAGCATACACATCGGCGGCCCGGGCTGCTTGCAAAACCATGTTGCGAGCAAATTCTAGTTCACGACCGTCCGGATAGCGAAGAGTGTGCATATCAGCCGTGTAATCTTCACCAGAAACAGCTAAGCCCATCATAAGCGGACTAGCCTGTGCGATTGCAGGTGCATTCAAAACGCCCTTGGCACTTTCAATTGCTGCCATCACACCAATTGAGTCTTTTTTTACACCGTATTCTGCTTCAGCTTTTTTCATATCCTTAACCAACTTTTGGATCATTGCAGCCGACTCGGTCTTGGGCAGGCGGATAACATCAACGCCAGCGCGTACCATAGCTTTAACATCCTCATCGTAAAAAGGGGTATCCTGGCCATTTACTCTAACCACAATTTCGGCGCCGCCAAAGTCAACTGTCTTTATTGCGTTGTATACAAGCATCCGCGCAGCATCTTTTTCGGTTAGGGAAACGGCATCTTCTAGGTCCAGCATAATAGAATCTGCACCATAAATACCTGCATCTTTGAGCATTGCGGGATTATTGCCCGGAACAAACATCATTGTCCGGCGCAAGCGATTTTTCACATAGGTCATTTATTGCAATACCTCCAGTCTTGGTTCGTTTTCAGTTCCTGTAGCCCTTTGAGCAGCAGCAAGTGTACGGGCTGCAATTACACAATCGAGTGCCCCCTTGTCTGTTGCTTTGACCTTGGCATCTTTAATGCCAAATTTGGTCAAGGTGGTGGTAATTACTGCTTTAATCTGGTCGCCATATGCTTTGACGACTTCTGAATCTAAGTCAATTTGGATACCGTCAGTTCCGGGTGAAACCATGACTTGGATGTCGGATGATTCCAGAGTGCCTGCAACACCAATCTTTTTAATTTCCATTAATATTCATTCCTTCCTTAATTCTTCTTTGTAGTTCTAAGTGCTTTTCCTTAATAAATTTCCAAGTTGTTGGCGGCACAAGCGGCTTGATTGCTTCTAGATTATCATCCTTTAACAATTGGCGCACCCGCGTTGCCGTGATGACCTGCTGCTTATTACTGAAGCGCTCGACAATTTTAACATCGATCTCAGGGCCCAAAATATTAACCAAGCTTTGGTTATAGAAATTAGTTGTCCGCGAAAATGGTTCTGTTCCCAGATAACGACGCTTAATTGATAAGGCCGGCGCAATCCACTGCTTAAAGACTTGTGCATCAATATCCGTCTGCGTATTAATCAAGTCATCAGATGACTGCAAAAAATAGGCAGGAAAGGTTGATTGAGAGACCATGTAGTCGCCCCCGCTAACAACCAGTATATTTGTGAGGTCAGATAGGCCCGACTTCACTAATTCCAAGCGCTCGCTGCTATTGAATAGCGAAGCATCTGTTGCTACAACGAAGACATAGACTAAGTCACTTTCGCCACTGGCCAGTTCAACAAGTCGACGGTGGCCCCAGGTAAAGGGATTAGCATTCAACACTATTGCTGCTACTTCTTTTTGGGTCTGATCCTTGACTTTAGGCACAGATGCCAAAAAGTCATCAACATTTGGACTGCCCGCTTCCAAGAAGGCAGCCTGATCCGTGCGAGCAAGTTCAGTAAAGCCCAAGTGGCTGAAGCTAGCAGCATACTTGGCCTTGGTGAAGACAAAGCTATGGAAAATCTGCTGATTAAACAGGTACTGCTGCAGGGCTGTCACTATCTGGTTAAAACGGGCTCCTGGAACCGCGTCTTGGTTGCGTACTGCAATATACTTTAGCACATTGCCCGCAATACTGCCTGTACCCACGAGCTCGCCTTGATCATCGACCAGGCCAAGAGTATGATTGATAACATCTACCTCACGTGGACTGAAATTTGCGATGTCCCTTTCCAGTAAAAAGTTTTCCCATTTTTTCCTTGTTAGTACATTATTCAAATATAGGTCAACCAGCTTGTCCATATTGTCACTTCCTTATCTCTTGCTACTTGCTGGTAAATTAGCTAAAAACTTTTCCACTTGATCATGCATGAAGACAGGCTGCTCTGCTTGCACTAAGTGGCCACATTGAGGAACTATTTTTGCCTTAATCAGCGGATTCAACTTTGCCATTGCAAAGGCAAAGTGATAATCAAAATAAGGTGAGTTTTTACCAGCTAGGACAAGCATGGGAAGCTTTAAATCTAGTAACAGGTCACGCCAGTCTTGGGCAGCATGGTCAATGCGGCATAGGTAGTTTTTTTCTGGGAAATAAGGGATCTTGCTAGCCTCTTTTTTAGCGCCGGCAAACATCCCATCTTCAATATGGGCATAAATGCCGCTGCCAAAGTCAACTTTGAGGTAGTCGGGGAAATTGGCCCATGTCAAATCCTTAAACCCAAACTGCCAGCTTTGGTCGTTGACCATTTTAGGGGGTTGGTCCAGATCAACTAATGCACAAAAACGCTGGCTGCCATACAAGGAAAGATAGGACCACAGGTTGGCTGCTCCCATAGAATTACCCATTCCAATTACATTGTACAAGTCCAATTTTTGCAATAGCTGGTCTAGATCCGCGGCATGTCGACTAATGCGCTGCCCCCGGTAAGTCCGCTCTGAACGTCCTTGGTTACGGGGGTCCATGATAATGACCCGGTACTTGGAGCTAAAGAGTTGGACGCTCTTTTCCCACAAGCAAGCTGAACCTCCTATGCCAGGAAGGGCCAGCACTGGCTGTTTGTCTGTTTGCGTATCATAATAATGGATCCTCACTCCATCGTTAGCAATAAAATCTGCTTGGTGCATTTTTACCACATTCCGATGACTTTCATCCATAAGCTGCCAACTATTCCAAAAATCAGCAGGTAAATGATGCCAAGAATAAAGTTCAATTTCCACCATTCACTCTGCTTGATATAGCCATTGGTCGCCAAGATTGAGGCTGGTCCATTGGCGTAGTGCGTGGTAGACGCATTAAAGGCGCCAGTGAAAGCCAAGAGCATCGCAGCTAGTGGCAAGGGCGCTCCTGTGGCTACGGCCACAGATAAAAATGGCAGATACAGCGCCGTCATGTGTGCCGTCCCACTGGCAAAGAAGTAGTGTGTATAAAACATCAAAACGACGAGCACGATTAACACCATGCCCCAGCTTACTCCGTGAAGGCCAGCTTGAATTGACCGGGAAAACCAGTCAATAAAACCAAATGAAAGCAACTTGCCGGCCATGAAGACCAGAATGGAAAGCCAAATCAAGATATTCCAAGCCCCAGTCTGCTTTAGTACATCCTGCATCGTCAACACGCCCGTCACCAAGAGCAAACCAACTGCCAAAAAAGCCACAAAGGTAGAATCAAGTTGGGGAATTTTAATAAAGCCAGATAAGACCCACAAAATAATTGCCAGCAAAAATACGATTGCCATGATTTTTTCAGGTTTAGTTACGACTCCCATTGCTGTTAGTTGGTCGTCTGCCCACTTTTTTGCATTAGGCGTTTCTTTGATTTCTGGCGGAAAAATTCGATAAATCACCAGTGGAATGATAATTGTTGCCACCAAGACCGGAACACTGGCAGCTACGAACCAACTAATCCAAGTCATAGAATAGCCCTTTTGCGCCGCCATTTGGGAAGCCACCATGTTTGGTGCTGCCCCCGTGATAAATAAAGCGGTTGACAAGATATTGGCATGAAAAGCCATGAGGCTCAGATAAGCGCCAATTTTTTTGCGGGAGGGGCTATTGGGAAATGAATCATAGTCATGAGCAATGGACTCGGTAACTGGCCAGACCACTCCGCCAGTCCGGGCGCTGTTAGATGGAATTAATGCACCCAGAATTAGTTCTAATCCAGTAATAGCATAACCGATGCCAAGGGACCGTTTGCCAAAGCGTCTGATCATCCAGTAGGCAATACGGTTGCCTAGACCAGTTTTGCTAATGCCATAAGCCATAATAAAGGCCATCGCAATCAACCAAGAGGCTGAATTGCTGAAAGCACCCAGAATACCAGCCGTGACAGCCCCAGTTTTAGGATTTACCTCATCCTTGATGGGTGCCAAGCCAACTAAAACAGTAACAATCAATCCAACCAAGGTTGTTCCACCAATTGGCAGGGGTTTGGTTATGCAGCCCACAATTGTGGCCACAAAGATTGCAAACATCTCCCAGGCTTGAATGGACAGACCTACTGGCCGCCAAGGAGTAATGCACCACAGGATAAGACCAACCAGTACCGGCAATATAAAGCCACGATAATTTACCTTTTCCAATTTTTTCATATGTGGCCCCTTAGTTATCCGGACGATAAAAATCGTCAATTATTTCGTAACCCTTGTTTTGAAGTTCTACATCAACCCAATCTAAATTGCCAGTTCCCTTATGAAAGCCCGCAGCCTTAGCGTCATCTTTTTGGTGGTATTTTTGGACAAGTGGCAAAAGGTCTTCTGCTTGTTCACGTTCAACGCGCACTATACCGTCGGCATCTCCTACAATCAAGTCGCCTGGGTTGACGTTGACACCGGCGCAAGAAACAGGCACGTTAAGCTCACCTGGTCCCTCTTTATACGGTCCATTAGGTGTAGTTGAAACTGCATAAATGGGCAAGTCCCAATCCTGCAGGCTATCAATATCACGCATCGGGCCGTCGACCACTACCCCAGCTACATGCTTTTGATCTCGCAGCCAGGTCAACATTACTTCTCCAATGATGGCCCGGGTATTATCACCTTCATTATCAATGACGATTACATCCCCTGGCTGGCAGTATTTCAAAGCTGCATAAGTGGTCAAGTTGTCGCCTGGCCGGTTGTGAACAGTGAAAGCTGGACCACTCATTTCTTTTTGTGGCTTTGACATCAGCCTTATCCGCGTCGCCATTGCACCTGTTCTATTCATGCAATCTGCGATATTGGAGGCAGGCAGTTGTCTGTATGCCTCAATGACTTTGGCGTCTGGCAATTTTCTTTTTAAATAGATCCGCTTACCAATTTGCATATTTCTTGCCTTCTTTGCTTTAATCTAGCTCGATAGCAGCGATAATTTCCTGCATCTTGTCTGCAGAATTGTGCATTTTTTCCATCTCAGAATCTGATAATTTGGCTTCGATTACATGACTGATACCCGTGCCATCAATTGCAGTTGGGGTACCAAGGTATAGGTCATGTTTAATGCCATATTCACCACTAATTGGCGCTGACAATGGCAAAACAATAGAGCGATTGTCTAAAATCGCGCTAACAATCTGGCTCAGCATCATCGCAATACCATAGAAGGTCGCACCTTTGTTTTCAATGATTTGGCTGCCCTTTTGGCGGATATCTGATTCTATTTCAGTCAGAACCTGGTCACTAATCAACCGGTAATTACGCAAAGATTCACCAGCAACTACAGATTCGTCAAAGTTTTCAAATGAGGTATCACCATGCTCGCCCAGGACCATTGAATTAACCTCTGCAACTAGAACATTTAGTCTGCGGGCCAATTCCACCTGCAAGCGGGCTGAATCAAGTGAGGTCCCAGTACCAATTACTTTGTTTTTCGGAAAGCCAGACAGTTTTTGCGTCAGTGTAGTCAGAATATCTACCGGGTTGGCAGAAACAACAAAGATTCCATTAAAACCAGAGTCAACCACTGGTTGCACGATACTCTTTAAGATGCCTACGTTCTTGTTGACAAGGTCAAGTCTAGTCTCACCTGGTTTTCGCGGTACGCCTGCTGTGATAACTACCACGTCAGCATCTTTGGCATCAGCGTATTCACCGGGGTGGATGTTGCATCCCCCAACAAAAGGCGTAATGTCTTCAAGATCCATTGAATCGCCCACAGGTCTCTTCTTAACAACATCAGCGATAACTAGTTCATCAACTTGAGTACGGATAAGAAGGTCGTTGGCAAAGGTTGACCCGACTGCACCATCACCGACCAGTAATACTTTTCTAGACATAATTAAATTCCCTCCAAAAGGTTTTGGTATTTGTAATCCTTTACACATGTAATTATAAAATTTATTAGTTCTTTTTGCAATATTTTAAATTAATAATTTATTTTTTAAATTTTAAAAATAAAAATAAATTTATACTTTTAAAATCAATCAGGAGTTTTTGCCCAAGAAAAAAGCCTAGAAATGCTGTGACCCGCAAATTCGGGATTCACATCAAAATCTAGACGTTTTCTAAAATCTTTAATTGTTACTTATACGATCTAATCAAATTTGTCATTTGGATTCCTGCTTGGCGCCCAAAAATCACGGTTTCTGCAATCGAGTTACCACCGATACGATTGTTGCCATGCAAACCACCAGCAACCTCACCAGCTGCGTACAAGCCTGGGATAACTCTCCCATTTGTATCCAGTACCTCAGTCTTAGTATTAATATGAATTCCACCCATAGTGTAGTGAATGGCTGGATTGATGTGGATAGCAAAGAATGGCCCACGTGCAATTTCACGCTCCATACCAGTCGTTCGACCAAATTGTTGGTCGCTTTTGCTGCTTATTGCTTTGTTCCAGTTGGCAACTGTAGCTGCTAAGTTGGTCCCATCAATATCAAGCTCTTGAGCCAGCTTCTCAATTGAGTCGCCATGCTTGACCAAGCCAATATGGTCATAGAATTCAACTGCAGTAAAGTTTTCGCGAATTCCCTGGTCAAAGATCAGATAAGCGCCACTTTCGTGCAAGTCACTAATCGCATTGGATACAATTTTGCGCGTGCCCATCTCATTGACGAATCGTTGACCAGCTCGATTGACCAGAATTGCACCTTCACCGCGCAGGCCTTCACCAATTAAGTAAACATGATCCGTATCAGTTTGGGCTGTTGGATGTACTTGAATGAAGTCCATCTGTTCAAGCTGAGCATCAAGCTGGTCGGCTAGTTTTAGACCATCACCAGTAGCACCTGGCTGGTTCGTTGTCTTATAGTCTGCCAGGTCTGGCCGATACTTTTTGATCAATGCTTGAGAGGAACCGAACCCACCTGAAGCAAGCAGTACTGCCTTGGCTGAGACAGTTTTAGTCCCGGAAGCAGTATCCACCTCAACGCCGGCAACCCTTTGTTCATCATCTTGGATTACTCTGGTCACCTTAGCTTGATTGAAGACGGGAATGTTTTCCTTTTGTACTTGCTGCAGGGCGCCCGTAACCAGGTAATTGCCCACCGGCGCCATTGAAGCTGGCCGGTGGGCCCGCTTTTTACTCATCCCACCGGTGATGGTTAAGTTGCTCAGTTCAATGCCATGGTCAGCCAGCCAGTCAATCGCAAGTGCAGAATGGTCAACGAAATACCTAAGCAGTTGGCGGTCGTTCATGAGACCGCCGCCCTGCAGTGTTTCTTGGTAAAAGTCTTCCTTATCGTCAATGATGCCTTCTTTTAATTGAACCAAGCTTTCTGAAGCATTCATTCCCGATGATGCTCGGTTCGTGTTGCCACCAAGTGCTTCATTTTTTTCAAAAACAGCAACTTTTAATCCTAGTTCGTGGGCTTGGATGGCTGCAGTTAACCCTGCACCACCAGCGCCGACAATTACAGCGTCATAACCTTTTTCAATCTCTGAACTATTATTTGGGGTAAAGACAAATTTTGCCATAAGTTAATTCTCCTCTTGTTATGCTTCCGGGTTTGTACGGTCAAGGTTGGTCATTTGCATGTAGTCCATCCATTCCTCATACTGCTGCTGGGTTACTTTGCCACTCTTTAAGGCTGCCTCTTTCAACGTAGTCCCTTCTTGGTCGGCCATCTGTGCAATTTTAGCAGCATCATGGTAGCCGATATGTGGTGAAAGTGCCGTAACGGTCATCAGTGAATTATCCAGCAAATCATTCATCTTTTCCGAATCCACCGTCAAGCCTGCAATCATCTTATCAGCAAAGCCAGTAATCGTCCCAGTCAAAATGTCACATGAATCAAGAAAAGCAGTAATCATGACGGTTTTGAACACGTTCATTTCGAAGTTGCCTTGGGAAGCTGTAAAGGTAATCGTGGTGTCATTGCCAAAAACTTTGGCAGCGGCCATAGTTACAGCTTCAGCCTGGGTTGGATTAACCTTGCCTGGCATAATCGAAGAACCGGGCTCGTTAGCCGGAATATTAAGTTCATGATATCCAGCTCGAGGACCCGAAGCCAAGAAACGAATGTCTTGGGCGATTTTGAACATATCCGCAGCCAAGGTTTTTAAGGCGCCATGAACCACGTCCAGGCCGGAATGATGAGCAAGACCCCAAAACTTGTTGGTTTTAACCTTGAATTCATGGCCATATGTTTGTGAAAGCTTATCAGCAATTTTAACAGTCATACCTTCTGCAGCATTCAATCCCGTGCCCACTGCCGTACCACCAATTGCCAATTCATACAGCGTCGGCTTTAGCTCCTGAATATATAAAAGGTCATGCTTCAAAGCAGAAATATAACCTGACAGCTCCTGACCAAAAGTAATTGGCGTTGCGTCTTGCAAGTGGGTGCGACCCACCTTAACAGTCCGCCAATATTTTTCTTGTTTGACCTTTAATTCATCAATCAAGTGTTGCACAGCGGGTTCCAGCTGGTCGAGTGCTTCAACTGCCACAATATTCATTACGGTTGGGTATGTATCATTAGAAGATTGACCCCGGTTGACGTCGTCATTGGGCAAAATCTGCAATCCCGGGTGCAGCTTATTGGCCAAGTTGGCCACAACCTCATTGACATTCATGTTGCTTTGGGTGCCAGAACCCGTTTGTAAAACGTGCAAGGGAAAGTCACGACGTAATTCTGCATCACTCAATTTTAACAATTGGTCGATTGCTTCTTCAATTGCACTGCCCCTTTCGCCAGGCTCATCTCCCACTTCCACATTGGACTCAGCTGCAGCTTTTTTCAAATGCAAAAAGGCCCTAATAATTGCTAGCGGCATCAATTCGCCACTAGGAAAATTATTGCGGCTTCTCTCTGTTTGTGGTCCCCACAGAGCGTCTTTAGGAATTTTAACCGGACCGATTGTATCGCTTTCAATTCGGTATTCTTCTTTATTCATATTAAATCTCCTTTTAGGTCAATCATTAATATTTAAGTTGCTTTTGATTGTCGGATGACATCTACTTTAATGATACCTTTTATTTTATTTTTCTTCAATAAATTTCAAAAAGCATCCTCTTTGTTTAATTTTTTAAAATTGCTTAACAGAACTTTTAAATAAAGGGTACCTTATCTAAGGCACCCTTTATTAAATCACTTAAAATTTTAAGGTTTCTGCATTGATCGCTACAATGATGGTGGACAATGACATTAATAGTGCACCAACCGCCGGATCAAGAATTATGCCCCATGGTGCGAGCAATCCTGCTGCCAAAGGCAGGGCGACGATATTATAACCTGCACCCCACCACAAGTTCTGGACTGTCTTTTTCTGGGTGGCTTGCGCTAGTTTAAGAAAACTTACAATGTCAGTCGGTTCACTATTGACTAAAACAACATCTGCAGAATCAATGGCCACATCGGTACCCGCACCAATAGCCACGCCAATATCAGCTTGAGCTAGACTAGGCGCATCATTGATTCCATCACCAACCATCATTACTTTATCGCCAGCATGTTGGAGTTTGGCAACTATTTTTTCTTTGTCTTCTGGCATCAGCCCAGAATAGACCTCAGTAAGTCCAAGTTTATCTGCAATATTTTGCGCAGCAGTCTTATTGTCACCAGTTAACATGACTGGCGTGATGCCCATGTCCTTAATCTGGTCAACCAAAGATTTGGCAGACGGCTTAATTTGATCTCCTACTTCAACATAGCCTATAAGATGGGACCCACAAAGAAGATAGCTAGCTGTAGCTGTAATCGCATCAAGCTGCGGAAAATCTGCAACTTGTGCTCTTGCTGCGTTTTCATTGACTAATTGGTAAGATTGTCCCTTGATAGTTCCTGAAACACCCTTGCCAGCAAGATTTTTGCTATCGGTTACGGCCAGGGGGTTAATCTTGCGATCTTTGGCAAACTGGACAATGCTGCGGGCAATTGGGTGCGTTGATTCTTGCTCTAAAGCAACTATCAAATTAAGGACTTCATTTTTTGAAATATTTTTATCCAAACTATCATATGCCTGAACTTGAAATTTGCCTGCAGTTAAGGTTCCAGTCTTGTCCAGCAAGAGATAATTAATTTTTGAACTGGTGCTAATTACATTTCGATTGCGAATCAGTAAGCCTCGTTTAGCACCGAGTGCTGTGCTTCTGGCGTTGACTAAGGGAATTGCAAGGCCCAAGGCATGTGGGCACGCAATAACCAGTACCGTCACCATCCGCTGCAGCCCATCGGCAATTCCATTAATGCATGTCCAGACAATCAAAGCAATAATTCCAAAAACAAGTGCAGCGTAGAACAACCAACCAGAGACGCGGTCAGCCAAACCTTGTAATTTAGACTTATTCATCTGGGACGATTGCACCAATTTGTTGACACTGGCTAAAAAGCCCGAATTAGCTGCACTTGAAACTTTGATAGTCAAAACGCCTGACCCATTAATAGAACCGCCTATTACCTTATCGCCTTTTTTGCGGTTTACTTCATGCGCCTCACCAGTGACAAGGGCCTCGTTAACCTGACTGGAACCAGTCAATACCACGCCATCCAGCGGAATGCTTTCGCCAGCCTCTACCAAAATAGTTGCCCCAGCTTCTACACTATTAATTGGAACATCTTTTGTTTGCTGGTCCTTTTGCACATGAACTTGGTCCGGCAATAATTTGGCCAGATCATGGACTGAACTATTAGCAGACATGATTGAAGACATTTCTACCCAATGTCCCAAAAGCATAATCAAGATCAGTGTCGCCAGTTCCCAGAAAAAGTCCATGGTTTGACCGCCACTATGCAGCAAGTGGTTGCGCACAAAGGCATATAGACTATAAACATAGGCGGTGGTGATGCCCAGGGTAATAAGGGTCATCATTTCCGGCTTTTTTTGCCTTAACTCAGCAACTGCACCTTTAAAAAAGGTTGCGCCACCGTAAAAGAATAAAATAGTAGCAGAAATCACCACTATCCACTGCGAACCTGGAAAAGAAAATTGGAATGGCAGCTTTATTCCCATTGCAGGTAATAAAAACAAAATTGGTAGCGACAGAGCCAATGAAACCCAAAATCTTTGCTTTAAGTTGCCCATATTCATCATATGACCACCATGCATCATCATGTTTTGACTGCCCATTGAAGCCATGCTATTAGCATGGCCCTGCTTCATCGTTGAACCGCTTTTGGCTGTTTGTGCTTTACCACTATTTTGATCATTTTCCATATCCATGTTATTCAATTTGTTCAAGTCCAATCTTTTGACACCTGTAGTAACTCTTTACTATAAATCTACTTTTATCACTCAGACTTGTCAAAGAAGAGGCTCATCAATCAAGAATATATTACCAGCGTTATCAAATCAAAATCACAAATTGGTTTGCTTGTTTTTATGATAAAAGTGCAAGCTGAGTCCAATTACCAAACCAATTAGAGCAGGAATCAGCCAGTCCAGTCCAATATTGGCAAAGGGCAACAGATTATGCTGGATTTCTTGTAAGTGCAAAGCCCAAGGCGTTTGACTAATAACGGGTGGAAAGGCCGCAAGCATATCAAAAATTGCCGCTACCATAGTTAATCCAACTCCCCACCAATAAACCAGCGGATCATGATCAAAGATTGACCCGGCAATTGAAAGAATAATCAGCACTATTGCTATCGGATAAAGAAACATGAGCATGGGCGTCGACCAGGTAATAATTGTATCAAGACCAAAATTGGCGGTGATAAAAGAACAAATCGTCATAATGACGAGCCAGGTGCGGTAGCTTATTTTTTTGAAGCTGCGATGGAAGTCTTGGGCAAAGGCGGCCAATAGACCCACTGCCGTAGTTAAGCAAGTCAAAGTAACCAGGGTTGCCAAAAAGGCATGACCCAAGCCGCCAAGGTAGTAAGTTACAACTTGATTAAAGGCCGTTCCACCTTCAGGTGACACTTTAAAGTGGTTTAGCGTAGTTGCGCCCAGCCAGATTAAGATGATATAAATAAGTCCAATTGCACTCGTAGCTAGTATACCGGCAATCGCTGTGACTTTTGCATTGCTTTTGGCTGTGGTCTTACCTAATTGCCGGACGGCTGAAACAATTGTATAGCCAAAAGCCAGTCCTGCTAGAGCATCCATTGTATTGTAACCCTGCAAAAAGCCGTTGAAAAAAGGTGCACTTTGGTAGGCAGCGGTGACAGGTTGCGTCTTAGCTGCACCCATTGGTGACAAAGCTGCTAGCAAAAAAACGAAAAAAAGTAGTACTAAGAAAATCGGGTTTAATATCCGCCCTACACTAGCTAAAATGGTCGATTCTTGGTATGAAACAGCCAGTGCAGCCATAAAGAACAAAGCTGAAAACAATAGTAAGGCAGGTTTGGAAGTACTTGCTGGTAGTATGGGCTGCAAGCCAACTGAAAAAGAAATGCTGGCCGTGCGCGGTGTTGCAAACAAGGGGCCAAGCGTCAAGTGAATTAAGACCATGAAACTCAGGGCAAATTTTTTGCCTAGCGGTCGGCCAATATCATATACGCCCTTGGCATGACTGGCACTGATAGCCAGGACTGCAAGCAGCGGCAAGACCACTGCTGTCAACAAAAAGCCCAATGTGGCAGAGATCCAGTTGGCACCAGCCATTTGACCTAAGTGAATTGGAAAAATCAGGTTGCCTGCCCCAAAAAAGAGACCAAACAACAGCGACGCTACGACGATATATTGCTTCCAGGTTAAGGGCTTAGTATTTGCATCTTGTTCAACTTTTTTCATTTTATCTCCTTGGCTACTTAGACGTACTTTCCCAGAATTTAAAAAGCACCCCCTGAATTACTTCAAGGGTGCTTTTGCACGGTACCACCTATTCTTTACTGCAAGTATGAATTGCAGTCTCTTCACGTACAGCAAAATGCGATACGCTAACACGATAATGGGTGTTACCAATACTAGCTACTATGATTTCACTAGATAGCTCAAAGTTACTTTCAGATTGCTTTCACGGCCCCTTTTCACCATCAGGGCTCTCTATTGCGTTAAGAACAATCTTACTTTTCTTTTCAATGCCTTTATCAATATTAAAAACATTTTAATCAATAACTTATTTTTTGTCAACCTAAACTTAGTTAATTATCCCGGCTCGCTGATGAAACTGGCTTTCTTTTGCCAAAGTGGCAAACAAGGCCAATGACTAAGCCAATAAGAGCCGGAACTAGCCAATCCATTCCGATAGCTGCAAAGGGCAAAAATTGCATTTGAAAACTTTTCATTGCTAGTGCCCAAGGGCTCTGGCTGACAACCGTTGGAAAAGCTGCAATCATATCAAAAAAGGCTGGAATCAGGGTCAACAATACTACCCAAAAGTAGACCACTGGGTCCTTTTTAAAGAGCGGAAAGGCAAGCGACAATAGAATCAATACCATTGCAAACGGATATAGAAACATGAGCATGGGCGTGGACCATGCAATAATTGTGTCCAAGCCAAAGTTAGCAACTAAAAATGACGCTAAGGTCATCCAAAATAGCCAAGTATGGTAACTGACCTTAGGAAAGCTGCGGTGAAAATCTTGGGCGAAAGCTGCAATTAGGCCCACAGCAGTAGTCAAGCAAGTGACTGTGATCAAAGTAGCTAGAAGCGCATGGCCAAAATTGCCGAGATAGTAAGTCACGATTTGGTTAAAGGTAATACCACCATCCTCAGCTAACTTGAAGTGGTTCAAGGTGGTTGCGCCTAGCCAAATCAAGGCTACATAAATTACGCCAATCATACCAGTGGCTATAACACCAGCTTTAGCTGTTACCTTTGCATTACTCTTGGCAGTTGTCTTCCCCATCTGCTTGACAGCAGTCACAACTGTCACGCCAAAGGCCAAGCCGGCTAAAGCGTCCATGGTGTTATATCCCTGCAAAAAGCCATTAAAAAATGGAGCTTGCTGGTATGCATGGCTAACTTTTTGAGCAGCTGCCTTACCTATGGGTGAGAAAAAGCCCATTAAAAATATCGAAAATAATAATAATAAAAAAAGTGGGTTAAGAACTTTGCCGATGCTAGACAAGATGTTAGATTCTTTGTAGGCAATCATAAAAGCCAAAAGGAAAAAGATAGCAGAAAAGATGAACAATCCGCCTTGTGCCATGCTGGCAGGCAACATAGGCTCCACCCCAACTTTGAAAGAAATACTGGCCGTCCGAGGAGTACCAAACAATGGTCCAATTGTTAAGTGAATTAGGACCATAAAGATTGTGGCAAAAGCCGATCCCAACGGCAAGCCGACATCATAGACCCCTTGCGCATGGGTTGCACTGATTGCAAGAACCGACAATAAGGGCAAAACCACAGCCGTAACCAAAAAGCCCAAAGTTGCTGGTATCCAATTGGCACCAGCCATCTGACCCAAGTGAATTGGAAAGATTAAATTCCCGGCCCCAAAAAATAATCCAAATAATAGGGATGCAACCACTAGATACTGCTTCCAAGTCAACGGTTTTTTGTTAACATCATGTTCTAATTCATTCATTCTTTCAAACTCCTTCAAAATATGATAGTCAAACTAACATAATTCTTTTTGCCTACAATTTTAGCTTTTCAAAAATTGATTAAGTCCACTCTCTTTCTTAAGCAAGAAAAAGCACCCTTGAATTGATTCAAGGGTGCTTAATTGGGCACGGTACCACCTATCTTACTGAAATAAAATACTTACTCCAGTCACTTCACGTACGGCATGCTGCGATACGCTAACACGATAATGGGTGTTACCAATATAGGCTACTTAAGTTTCACCATATAGCTCCAAGGGATTTTCGCTTTGCTTTTCCGGTTCCATTTCAGTAATCAGAACTCCCTGTGCGTTACTTGCAAGGCTACTTTTCTTTTCATCGCTTTTATTTTTATATTATATTATTTTATTATTAATCTAATGTCAATAATAATTTTATTTTGTTAGCACAATTTTAGTCCCATGTAGCTGAGACACGCCTAATTTTTGGGCAACTGCAGCACAATTAGCTGCAGTAATGCCACCACCCGGCAAGATTGTAATGTCCGAACCGGCCCACTCAATCAATCGCTTAAGGTGTGCAAGCGTGTCGTAGATTGGCTGTTTCAGGTTCCCACCATGTGTTAAAATTCTTTTTACATCGCGGTCAGCCAACCATTCAAGGGCAGAATGCTGGTCTTTTAACGGGATTTGGTCAAAGGCCATGTGCATAACCACTTCAAGATTCAGGGCTTTTGCTAAAGAGACGAGTTGGCTCATTTGCTGTTTATCAAGCTGCTTGTCACTATTCAAGCAACCAAATGTAACTGCATCAGCACCTAAAGATCCAGCAACCTCCATGTCATTAATCATTATGGCAATCTCATCCGCATTGTAGATAAAGTTGCCTCCGCGCGGTCTAATCATCACGACAACAGGAACCTGATGTTCATGCGCGTAGGCTACCGTTTTCTTAATCAGGCCAAAGGATGGTGTGGTCCCTCCTGCTGCTAAATTACTGTTCAATTCTATCCGGCCCGCACCGGCATCAATCATTGGGGCCACCAGAGAAAAATCTTCGACACAGGCTTCTTTTAACATTTTTTATTCTCCTCTATTTAACTAACTTACTTAAGCTGACTTGGTCACGTTGTATCTGTGCTTGTTTTCCATGGTCATCAAGACATGCCAGTATGCGGACTGCCTTTAGTCCCAAATATAACATTCTCGAAGTTGGACACTGCAGTCTATTCTTGCTTTTATTACCTAAATCCTAGCCTAGCAAATCCCACAAGTGATTAAAAATATTTTTAGCTAAAAACTCTAATTAATGTTACCCAGATGAAACTAAGAAGTTAGACTGTTTATTATTAAGCAAGACCTGATAAACGATTCCGATATTTATTGTGATTAAATCGGTAGAATTATTTATGCAATATTTTTTATTCGCCATAGGAGCAATAGCAGATCATCCATTGCTTATTAAACTTTATGATTTTGTTGTTGATTAAGGCTTGCTCTTTGTCCTTACCAATCTAAATTGTTGTCTAATATTTTTTACTCTTTACAAATATTCTAGCAGGTTATAGAGCGTCTCATTTATCTATTTTTTGCATCAAATTTTTCCTAAAAGTAATTTCGTAATAATTTATCAACCAGGCCTTATTTCGACGAATCACAGATAGCATACGATCAACTACATATGATCCTTGTCGTTAGTCTATAATAAAAAATATGAAAGTTAAACTCTGAAGATGACCATTTTGTTATCTCAGACTTAATCGTTACCTTCGGCTTTTTTCTAGATGCTTGGGAATATTCGATAATTGCCGATGCGCAAACATTGGAATCACCCCCTATATTCGGGAAGCACTAAATTAGCAAAGTTATTCAGGGTTGAAGTGAACCTTACTTATCCTTCAATTCAGCTCTTCGCTGATCAATGTACTCTTGCATTGTATCCAAATCTTCTTCAGTGGCTAAATTTAAGATAAAGCTTTTAGCAGTTGATCGTTTATTAATATAGGTCTTCTTGGCTTTATTTTTCTCATCCCATTTTTTATTAGCCTTTTTTGCGCATCGCTGACCATTACTTCTTATCCTCTTATCATCATTAAAATTTTTAAAATTATATTATTGAACATACTAGCATCAGAGATCCCCCGCATACGCGGGAAGCACATTGCGTCATCAAGGTACGACCCCGTGGGCATAGGATCACCCCCGCATACGCGGGAAGCACATTGCGTCATCAAGGTACGACCCCGTGGGCATAGGATCACCCCCGCATACGCGGGAAGCACACACTAAATAAATCCCGTAAAACCAGCATTCCTAAAATTGAAGATCCCTGTTTTTAATTAGTTTTTCTGCAAGACTCATAGTTGCTTCAGCATCGGATCTGGCATCATGAGGCTTCAAATTTTTGATTCCGTATTTATCCAAAACTGTACTTAACTTATAATTGTCCAAAAATTTATTTTTCTTTTTTACAATTGGCATCAAGTCAATTAATTTATTAGATAAACCACGTTCATTAAAGGCCTTAAAACCCATCGAGATAAACTTATCATCAAAGGACAAGTTGTAACCAATGAGCGGTAATTTTTCAACAAATGTTTTCAACCCATCCAGTGCATCTGCTAATTCAATGCCTTGATTCTTTAAAATTTCATCTGAAATACCTGTTAACCTAACAATGTTTTCGGGTATTTTTTGATTCAAATTAACAAATGCATCGTAATGTTCTTTTGTTCCGTCAGTATTTCGTTTAACAGCTGCAAGCGAAATTATATGGTCCTTCGTCACATCTAAACCAGTGGTTTCGACATCGAGCGTAATGAAACAATCTTGACTTCCGACAATAGAACGTTTTTGAATACTGGCTCTGGCCTTGCGCCATTTTGCAGCATTGCTAAAACCATGTTTGACCGGTCCTTCTATACGGTTCAATCGTTTTACTAGTGGGATCCCATCAAAATCTAAAACTTGATAATCTGGTCTTGTTGTCTTAATTTGATACCCAAATTCGTTTTTAGCATTGAATGCCATTGTCGCCTGACCATTTCCGATGTCACGCATAATACGCTCCCATAACAGATCGCGAATTCTAGCCGTTACATTACCAACGTATACGCCAGTTTGAATTTCTTGACACCACTTGGTTAAGTCTCCCCGAAGAGAAGGCGGTACTTTAGTTAAAGTAATAACTATCATTAGACTTCGCTTTCATCATGTTCAAGATACTGAACACCAAATTTTTGAAGTCCTTCTTGATCGTCCCAGAGGCCAAGAGCTTCGACTCCATTTTCATCTTCAGCATCTAACAAATATTTCAAATCTCTAACCATTCGGGTCATTATTTTCCCATCTACAAACGCATCACGCATTGCTAATCTGGTTCTAGATCCGATATCCTTGTCCTCACCGTACTCAGCCGCCATTTTAAACGCGATTGGAATTGAAATTTCTGCCTTATATAAATCTGCAAAATCATAAACAAAAGACAAATCATGACCAGTATGCACAAAACCTAGTGCAGGTGAAGCACCAAGTGCAACAATAATACTATAACTCAGCCCGTATAATGCTTGATGAGCAGCGGTCAAAGCTTTATTGACTGGAGTGCCAGATTCAAAATCATCATGATTATATTCGCGGCGCTTCCAAGGAACCTTTGTTTCTTTTGATTGTTCCCGGTAAATTTGACGAATTCTTGCTCCCTCTTTACCGCGCAGTTCTTGCATCGTTAAATTCGAAAAATCTTCATTTGGAAACCGCATTTGATACATTTTGCGCGCAACTGCTAGTCTTGAGCGTGTATTGGATACTAGTTTAGCTTGACGTTCAATCAATACAGATGAATGGTTTAAAGTCCGGCCATGAGCATAATGCCGAACTCCCCGTTCGCCAACCCAGACCACACTCATTCCAGCATCGCCAATTAGCTCCATTGCCCGGTGAGTGATATCTACTCCCGGACCCAACATCAGGACGCTAATGATGCCCGCTGGCACAAAAACAGTTCCTTGATTATCAGCGACTACAATCGCGCTATCTTGCCGATTTATTTTAGCATGTTCTAGATAAAGGAAAGTAATTCGATCACGAATCCGACCTAATTCAACCAGGTCCGGCTTTTTAGCTCCAACATTATGCTTCATCTTGCTTAACCGGAATTACTGTCATTAAACCCATGCCATAAGCTTTTTTTCGACCAATCCCTCCGATTAAAGCTTCTTTAAACATCTCCAAATTTGTTATTTCAAGAATTCCTTCAAAAGAAACACGACTCAGTCGAACTTGTTTTTCATTCTTATGTTTTAAAATCGGATGATCACGCTCAACAACATCAAATAAATAATGATCAGAATTTTTTTGCTTTTTTAATATATGAAAACCTGCTGTTTCAGCTTTTTTAATCAACCAGTCTTTTTGTTGAACAACTGTCACATGAGGAAAAACACGACCTCTTTTTTCACCTGGGACAATAACCGAATGGATTGGATTGGCTGTTAGACGAAACTGTAAACATTGACCATTATTTAGAGAATTCAAAAGGGGATCATATAATTTAGTAATCATCGAGCCCTCAACTCCGTATCTTACAAAAGATGACGGATCAGGCTTCGTTTCACTTAAAACAATTAAATATTTTTCATTTTTAAAGGTATCAATCCGCCATAATTTACGGGTCCGATTTTGTTTTCCAACTTCAGCGGGAAAACTTCGCTCTACCCAATTATGATAGGCACCCAAGTGTGTTAAATCCTTGGTTTTTTGCCGATTGTTGAGATCGATCTTTACCCTTGATAGATACATTTTGCTCCTTTCTTACAACGCCACAAATGGGTCGTGTTCGCGCTTTTCTTTAAACTTTGGATTAGTTAGGTTTAGCCACACCCGGGCAACTGGACGATAATTAAAATATCGATTACGTTGATCAAAAGAACCAACACTATCTTTCACCATGAAATAATTTTCTCCACCCAAAAGTTTAGCATCAGCGAATAATTCTGCATTGACCTTCTCTTCCTTTGCTTTTTTCTCTTGATACCAATTCGATGCCTGCCAGGGCAATTTGGCCAGAGCTTGCACTGGATTCAAAGCAGTAAACTCTTCAATCTGCAAAACTCCTGCAGGAGCATTAGAACGTCTTCCAAGGAAAAGCTGAAATTTAGGGTGGCGCAGTGCATATTTGATTTTATCAATTAGTGAATCATTTTCACTGCCAATTGCGACTGCAAATACTGCATCTTGGATGTATCCTCGAAAGGTTAGTTTTCGCGTATCCTTTTTCCATTCTGCTGTTTGAAAATCGGTTAAAAGGGTTCCAGGCTGATCAACTCTCACTGCAAAGTCGAGTTTATTCAGGTCCGTAATCCTTTCATCCTCTCTTTGATAACCAAAAGCAGCAGCAACCATCCCAATGACTGCACTTTTTGCCGGATGAGCATCTGTTGTACGCTGATTAAAACTCGCTTCATTTCCGTAAGATTGCAGCGGAGCTGTTAACTTAATCGTTATCGTTTTCATCTTGCACCACTTGTTCAAGTTCATCAGATACTTGCTGGGTTAATTCATTTAGGTCGCTCACTTGATAATCTTTTAAAGAACTATCATTGTCCAGTGACAAGATCCATGTTTTAACAGGGGCTTCGACCATTTTAGAGGTGTTCTCATACTCTTTTTCGATTCTTTCGATTGAAGACTTAACATAGCCCCTATTCGACTTTACTGCTTCTTCAAATGCGGAAACCAAATTAACTGGTGTGTCAGTTCTTAAAGTAATCATTACGTAATTTGGAAGAGTCTTGTTTGCAAAAGTATTTTGTTTGCCACTTGGCATTGATAATAAAAATGATTTAATAAACTCAACTGTGCCTTCAACTGCTGTTTCTGCACCTAAATTATGGACCAATTCAGGAAAGTTTAGATTTGCATAGCGATAAAGCGTCGAAGAATTATATTCAATTGTGCCCAACATCGCAGCTCCCGTAGTATCTTCTTTTTGAAGATCATCAAGTGCCGTGAAGTAATCAAATTCAGGTACTACTTCATGGGTGGAGATGGCATGAGCCACTTGGGCTGAACCCTCAACATTGAGTTCAGGATTATCAGCAACCATGCGTCCAAACAAAGCCAGATCGACTGATTGTTCACTGTTAAATAATTTTTTTAATTCCTTTTTATCAATTGTATCGTGATCTAAAATATATTTAGCAATTTTTTCAACTTGTCCTCGACTTATTAAAAGCAATGCACCAGTCTTGCCGTCCTTGCTCAACTTAATGCCAGTGCTTTTCAAAACTTTCTTAACCTTATCTTGGACATCCTTTTCAGACAGCGAAGAATCCAATTCCATAATTTTTTCTGTCAATAATTGAGCTAATTTTAAAGTTCTCAAACCTGCACCCAATTCATGCTTGTTAAATTCTTGGCGCATTGCCCGTTTCCAACTTTGCGATGAAACGCGAGCTCTAGTTACTCCCCCGTAAAGTGCTGTCTTGGGAGCCCCAGTGTCGTCTCTATTGATGTTAGATGATGGTACAGCCTGAAGTACGTGCAGGTCAACGTACAAATTTTTATTATTAGTCTTCATTTTTTTCTCCTACCTTTTCTTCCTTTTTAGAATTAAATCCATAATATTTTTGACCCCAATCAAGTCGAACTTTATTGGCCGATTCGTAGCTCATCTGAAAGCGATACAGATCTTCGGCCAGTTTTGCGTAATCAATTTTAACCCTTGAACTATTTGATTTAATAATCCCAATAAGATGATTAAAGGAATTAATAACACTATTAACGTCTGTAGTTGACAACGTTTGTCTAACCCGTCGATCTAAGGCCACTGCTAACTCTTCATTTTTTCTCAGTTCTGCCAACGCTGTAAAGAAATCAACTCCTGCTTCCTGTTTTTGGTCTGAATCTGGTTCTGCTGCAAGGCCCGCCTTTGGATTAGCCTTATTTTTACGCTGAATGCGACCATAAACCAATTCATCTTTTCCCTGCTGATGAATAGCATAAATTCTTAAAGCTGAATAAATTGCCTTTTCTGCATATGAGGGCTTCCCATTCTTGCTTAACATGTCTGCATCCAATGATTCCATCATTATCGGCCAAACAGCCTGTGCTTTAGGACTTTCAAAACTGGCAGCCCCGCGAAGGCTTGCCAACACACTGCGATAATTCCTTGACTCATGCATTTGCATAATAATCAAGCTCGTCTTTATACCTATTTTATTCATAGTCTATTTCACCACCTAATTTCTAGTTTATTAGAAATACTTCCTAACAACCTGTTTTTTGCTATAAAAATATTATGCAAATTTTTCTTATCGTCTACGAAACCTCTAATATCACGTGGCGAACATTCTTTCATAAAATCCTCTACCTCTGAATTAACAATTTTCCATAATTCTTTTTTCCAATCATTAATCTTAAGGTCTCGATCATCTTCATTTGTTAGCTTGGATAACCAATTTTTAAAGGGCTCGTTCAACTGATCATAAAATTTATCCATTAGCTTTTTGTTGGAAACTTTAGGGTCAAGATTCCGAATCTTTGATAAATCACTGACAAATCCCCCGTAGCTTCTAGCAACATCTTGAGTTAAATCAATTGTATCTTCAATTCGCTTAGGCCAGTAATTTTCACTCTCGTCAAAAAGCACATTGAGATCCAAGGTTAAATCATCTAAAACTTCAGCGTAGGGTGATTGAGAAGTGGCGTTGCCGTCACTTACTAGGCCGACAGAGACCAATGAAATACGTTTTTGGCGATCAATTATATTTTCTCTTTTAAGTTCATTAAGCCAACTAACTATTCCCGGTCGGTGAACGTCGTCAGACTTATTCGGATTGACATAATCACCAAATTTGCGCCACATCGCGGTGCTCAACGATTGTTTCCCTTTTACCGCCGGGATAAACTCATCATCTTTGGATTGGCGATCTTTTTTCCAGACCGTCATCGGTTCGATAAAGGCGTTGCTTGCATTAAACATTGGAATGCCCGCACTAAAAATTGTTGGAACCATGTCAGATGACCATTCAATGTGAATAATTCGTGACCAGACCGTATATATTGCTGCCCGATTATCTGGCAGCAGTGCCGTTTTACGCCACTTAATATATTCGCCAATTTCATTGTATTCCCAGACTGGTCGCTCTTGATGATATTCTTCGCCCGTTAGAACCAAATTTAACATCAAGGTCTCAAACATATTCTTTCCATTAACGTAAACCGGATTTAATTTATATAACCAACCAGCTGGTGTCGAAAACTTCTCAGCAGTTTCTACTTTTGCTTTGTCAGTAACTCCTGTGAAATTTTGATAACAAATTAGCCAACGTGCTAATTCAGACAAATCTAAATCATTCTTAAAATCTGAGATTTTGGGCGAAAAAAGATCAGGCGTGTTGTTACTTTCTGAAATTCGGCGATTCATTTGTTTAATCGCTACCGTGCCAGTTCCCTTTTCTGTTTTGTATTTATCAAGAACGAAACGATCGTATTCTTCTTTTGTTACTTGATAAAAAGGGTGTTCTCCAAACAAATCAAAGCGATCCTGGTTTTTCCTTAAGTATTCCGCCACCACTTCGGTAAAATGACCATCTTGATATAAATTTTCCCACGTATCGAGTAAATCATCCTCGTCGTATTCAGCAATATCTGCTATTTGAAACTTATTAGGATCAACCCTTAGCCAACTATAAGAATTATCCTCTGCATCAAAGCGTGAATACACTGTCTGCAAAACTGCTAACAAAAATCGCATAATTGCCAGATCTTGTGAGCGCATCTCGCCAGCTAACTGGCGGTAGTGATTGGCATTTTCGAATAATTCGATCATTGATACCATTTGCGTTTTTGCATTTAAATCAATTACTTTAATCCATGGATCATTGATTAAAGTAAAATGCTGATCATTCATCAATTTCCTCCTTTGTTATTTCTAAGCCGTATTTAGGCGAGTAATTTAAAAGCCAATTATGCTTCTTATTCTTCAGTTTAATGGTGGCTCTATAATTAGTATCTAGTACAACGGCTAGTTCACCCTTTAACCACTTGTCTGATTGCCAAGAAGGAAAATTTCTTCCTGTGCTTTCTTCCAGGGCATCAATAATATCGTTAACATCAAAAGCAACCACTGTCGGCAAGCGAATAATCTGTTCCGCGATATCTTTAGATCGACAAGCTTCAATTGGTCTACCATCAAGCAGACAGACGCGGTGATTTTTTTCTTGTAAAAGAATCACTTCAAGTGTTTCTTTGATATCTCGAACTGCCGCCTGTGCTTTTTGGTCATCCACTGAACTATGTGACCGGTCTAACCAACCATGCAAGGTTCCTCTCTTCTTTTTAGCTGGTTTCGTAATTCTAAAAGCCTTGGCCTTACTCTTCGATCTTTCAAGATCTTGCTCAAATTCATCTTTGGCTACTGCAAGACCTGTAATTTCCGGATCATTATTATCGTCGTAGGTCTTTTGGACAAGATCCGATATATCATTAGGTAAGTTGATTACTTCTTTAAAAAAAGATCTGTCTTCATGAGTAAGTACTTTTCGTAAACCGCCTCATTTCCCGCTCCATAATTACCCAGCGATTCAATTTCCATTACATATAGTCTGGGAGCACGAAATTTGGTTGGACGCTTAATCAGATGACGATGAAGCCTGCCGGCTCGTTGCAACAAAAGATCCATTGGCGCAATATCGGTATATGGAACATCAAAATCTATGTCTAAGGATTGCTCAAGAACTTGGGTTCCAATTACAATCATTTTTTGAGGTCTGATTGCCCCTTTGCCAATCTTAGCTTGCAGCTTATCTTCAATCTTAGTCCGCTCAGGAGCAAGAAAAGCCGAGTGCAGAACAATTAATTCAATGTCCTTGTTATTAACAAGTTTTGCTAACTCTTGCGCCTTTTTTACCGTATTTACAATTATTCCCGCAATTCCGCCGTCACTAATTTCGGCTAATATCAATTCAATCAATTCTTCATTTTGGAGGTTGATTCGTTCCACCTTTAAGCTGACGGGCGGTTGATCTGATTGTCCCTCAAAATGCGAAACTTGTTTAATCTCAGTTCCATCTAAAACCGTCAAAAGCGGGTATGCTTGCGATTCAGCCCATTCGGAATTTATTGCTAAAGCTTTTTGATATTTACCATGATAGTAACTTTTTAAAAGTGCTACCCTTTTACTTTTAGGTAAAGTTGCAGAGAGAATCACGATTGGCACCCGGTAAGCACCCAACCATTCAATCGCTCGGTAGAGATATTGGTTCATATAGGCATCATATGCGTGAACCTCATCAATAACGACAACCTTATCGGAAAATCCCAAATGTCGTAAAAACAAATGCTTTTGCTTCAAGGCAATTAATAAGAGCGTATCAATCGTGCCAACCGCAAACTTCGATAGAACCGACTTCTTACCAGTAAACCAACTATTGACTACTACCGCTTGCTCACCTTTAACGTTACTGGCATTAGGTAAATTAGCGTATTCCTTATTAAATTGGGCCTTGCCGTGCAGCAAATTGATGCCCATTTTATCATTTTGCTCATCTGCTATCTCATTAAGCCAGCCATTGACTCGCGTAAACATTGCGTTACTCGTGGCCTGAGTCGGTAATCCCCAAAACAAGCCATCCCGCTGTGTTGCATAAGCCAATTGCTCGGTAGCAATCAAAGATATTTCTGTTTTCCCTAGTCCCATTGGAGCTTCAATAATAACCATGCCAGGATCATTGGCATCTTCAATCGCTTCAGTGATTGTTCTTTGTACGGGCCGAGCCGTAAATCCCCACCGCTTTTTGTAGGGATCATTTGCCACATCAACTTTTTTCGGAATCCAATTTCCAGTATTATCCCAGGCTTCAATTGCTGCCTCAAAGCGGCCTTCTAGATCAAGATCATCGAATGTCTGCTCCAGATGAATAAGCGGAAACAGCTTCTGGTTACGGTCATTACCTAAATATTCACTCGAAGCAAACCAATCTGCAGTGATCAGGAGCCCCTCTAAAATAACTGCTTGAGCCTGACTGATCGACGGGATTTCTGCAACAGATTGATATCCAGCGCGACTTAACCCGTACTCAAAAATTTCTTTTTGGACAGCCTGCCAATTTTTTTGAATGGCTTCTGCATTAGTTGCAAAATTAGCAGTATCATACTGGTAATAATTTGACTTATGTTCATCAAGCTGGTTTGTGGGGAAACTTTGCCCAGCATCTCCGTGATGACCACCGATAATAGCTCCAATTGATTCTGGTACTCCCATATCTTCAAGCAAAGCCTCACCGGCCATAGCATGCGGAGAATATTTTCGATTTGATCCATCATAGTCAGTTAACTTAGTGAATCCCGAATTAATTAACTTGTCAATCAATCTCTCATCTAACCAATCATCGCCGCTGTAAGACGGCTTAGTCTGAACTATTTTTAGCTTTCTGAGCTTATCCAATGGTGCCGAAATCGTTGATTTTACAGCAAAAGTTGTTTTAAGAAGTTCTATCGGTTTTGAAATTGGAACACATTTGGGAACACACAAAA
>NZ_JBWXGC010000014.1:0-29054 GCF_059900865.1 Lactobacillus sp. XV31L
ATGGCACGAGCAGTATGGCGTAAAGACACTGAAGGTAAAGAGTGGTACGTGGGGCATGTTCCACCTGGATACCGATTAAAAGATGGTGAGCATTATGGTAGATTGCCAAATGAAGCTGACGAAATAACTATCCAAGGGATAACAATCAGACGGTCAGAGCTGAACACAAAGCATGTGGTAGCCTGGTATGATTCTAGAAAAATATACTCATTCGCCGTAGTACCTAATAATAACAATTATTTAGCAAAGCCAATCTACATAACCAAGAAAGAATACCGTGAGCTTATGGATTGGCTGGAGGAAAGTGAATGGCGAGAATAGTAGTAAACACTATAAATTTAATTTCTCTAATTTTGATTTTGGCAGCATTTATTTATGAGAAAAATAAAAAGCATAGCATAGAAGTTTGGCTTACTTTGATTTTTGTTGGATTGACGTTGTCTCTAGTGGCTTTAGCTATAAAAGAGTATATGTTTTGGAAGGTTCTGGGGTGGTAAGAATGGAAATCTTGGACGCCTGTTGCGGCAGCAAAATGTTTTGGTACGACAAGCATGAGTCACATACCACATACATGGACAAACGAAGTGAAAGTCGAGAGTATGAAGATCGTGGCCAGATTAGGACGGTTAAGATACAGCCAGATATTGTAGCTGACTTCAGGTGCATCCCCTTTGAAAGTGACACGTTCGACTTAGTAGTATTCGATCCACCTCATCTTATTTATGCAGGAGAGCACAGCTGGCTAAAGCTTAAGTATGGTTGTCTACCAAAAGATGACTGGCAGAGCTACATTAGAAAAGGCTTTGAAGAGTGTATGCGTGTTTTAAAACCAACCGGGACACTGATTTTTAAATGGTCCAATAATCAAATTCCTTTTAGTGAAGTATTTAAAGCGATAGGTCAGAAACCGATTTTAGGCGACCATAGAGGAAATACAAGATGGTCAGTGTTTATAAAGGCAGGCGATAACAATTAAAGAGCATGAAATTCAAAAAAAGATAATGCGAACATTATCTTTTAATCGATGTACAGTGTTTCGGACCAATGTGGGTAAGGTAATAAAAGCCGATGGCAGTTGGTTTAATACGGGATTGCCACCTGGGCATCCTGATTTATACGGCTTTCGTTGGGTAGACAATCAAATTTTCTATATCGAAGTAAAATCAGAGACTGGCAAGCCTGAACAAGTACAAATTAATTTCCATAATAATCTGGTAGCACACAATGTAATTCATGGAATCGCGAGGAGTGAGCAGGAAGCATTAATGATAGTGGAGAAAGGACTGATTGGCTATGGATATTCCGTATAGTTTAATTCATGAATTAGAGTATGACTACGGATCTTTAAGCTTGGTTCCGTCAGATAATCCGATACTAAAAAAGATCCATAATATTTTAAGAGTAGAAAACATCGAAGAAATTTATTATCGAAATGAAGATAAAGTTTTATATTTGCATGAAAAAGGTTTTGGACGAGATGAAATGACTAATATTTATGGAATACCCCAAAGTACAGTTAACAATATATTTTTTAAACATCACCTCAGAGAAGTTCCTAGCTTTAGATACGTACTACATAAAGATGGTCGGTCGAATATATTCTGTAAAAAAATAATTGATGTTGGTCTTCCAATTAATCATGCTATCAGCAATACTGCTATGGCTCGCAGGCTGTGCAGCAAATATGGATACAGATTAAAAAAGCCAAGAAAAATAATCAGGTGGCATCAACTTAGAGACGGTGATCAATATATCGATAACTGCAAAATTAAAGTGAAAGGAATAGATTAAGTATGGAGCAATTGGGCTTCTGGGCGGACCCGGATGTTGAAGCTACAGCCAAGAATGTAAATAGATTTTTATATAAGCAATGCCAAAGACTGAGCTTGCGTGCTGGTGTTAGTCTATCAAGCCCACAATTGTCATACGCTCCAATGAATACTAATGGCATCAACAATAGCGAAAACAATGCAGTTACCAGATTGACGGCACTAACCGCATTGCAAGCTATTAAGTATGCGATGATGCAAACGAGTGGTATTTCTCCACAACTTTTAATTAGTAAGTATCTTGACCTAAAAAGAGATTGGCAGGTAAGGCAAGATGTGCACATCAGTCACAATGCCTATCCTAAGTATCGTGAGAAAGCGTTATATGAATTTGCGGACAGCTGGAACACAACACAAGACAAGTTTCAATTTGAGGAGAAAATCAACCTGATTATTTACAAAAGGAATTTTGAAGGAATTTACGATGAATATTCGAGGAATTTTGGAGGAACGCACGAGGATTGAAATGTGCGAAAATATGTATAGTTGAAAGACTAGGATAACTCTTAATAGTTAATCGTCCGAGACGACGTAAAACTAATTGCATTATTAATTTTTGACATATGCTGAAGTAATACCGTTATATCCTTCTTGTATACAGTTGCGGTAATGGTTATTAGTCAGGTTCGATTCCTGGCACCGTAATAGACATGCGATGACCTTAACGTTGGTATAGAAAGAGTACCAATAGCGAGCGTGTCAGGACGTGCATAGTGTTGCTAATATTTTTAGTTTATGTAAGTAAATCAATTCGATTATATTATTTGCAAGCGAGTGCAATTCTCGCCGCGTTCATAGTCCGAAAGGACAATACATTTACCTCAAAAAAAGCTAGCTTTAACAGCTAGTTTTTTGTACTATTGCTTTGAGGTGAATGAATATGAGACAAAACGAAGAAGAATTTACTACAGAGTATCTTAGTGGAAATATCACTTGGGCATCACAGAAAAACCTTAAAAAGACTTACAAGTGCGGTTATTGCCAAAGCTTGGTAACTTCTACTGAGGGGATGCCTTTGCTAAGGCATGGGGGTTATTATACACCGGCTTCCGGTATATATATTTGTACAAACTGTAAATTGCCAACATTTATTTATATTTCCAATGCTGGTGTTACTCAGATACCTAATAATAAAGTTGGCGAGTCAATAGCTAATGTTCCTAAAGAAGTGGAAGATGTGTATGAAGAAGCGCGCGATTGCTTTTCAGTTGGAGCATATACTGCAGTTGATATGCTTTGCCGAAAGCTTTTGATGCATGTGGCTGTGAGCTTTGGTGCAAAAGAGAGGCTTCCATTTACTCAATACTTGGATTATTTAGAAAATAAAAATTATATAACCGCTAATAGTGAAGTATGGGTTGATAAAATAAGAGAGTACGCGAATAAAGTGAATCATAGGCTTGTAATTGGCAATAAAAAAGAAGCCGAATTATTAATTCAATTTTGTGGGATGCTGTTGAAAACAAATTATGAATATCCGGGATATTTTAAGGATGATAAGAAATAATAAAAATGCTAAGCAATTAACTGCTTGGCTTTTTGTTTGTCGTAAAAGAAAAGGTGGCATGCCATGCCAAGAGTAAGACGATGCCGCTTTAATGGGTGCCATGAGTTCGCTTCAATGCCAAACCATTACTGCAAGCAGCATATTGAACATGAGCAAGAATACCTGGAGCGCAGAGAACACTATCGACGCCATGGTAACAAGCATACAACGTGGAAGTATAACCATGTCATACGCAAGCGGAACGAAACCAAGGCAGAGCAAAACAAGTTCTATCACACAAAAGAGTGGACTAACTTGCGCCAGGTAGTATTTAACCGAGACTACTCGCTATGCCAATACTGTAAGGCTAGGTCAGGTAACGTAGTGGATCATGTCGTGCCGATCGAGTTCGACATGTCCAAGATGAGAGACGTCAACAACTTGGTGACATGCTGCCGTGACTGCCATGCCAAGAAGACCAGGTGGGAGCAATCTTACTATGGTACAGGGTTACATGGCACACTGACTAATAGCGAAGAGATTACGGACGTTGAAACTATCACTAAGATGATGAATGCTGTGTGAGCTCGTATAAGGCTTTGTGAGCAGCTCTAACTCAGGCGGCTAGGTTAGACATGCGAGGGATAATTTAACACCCCCGCCCCTAATTTCGCCATAGAGGAGCCGCTACAGTGTCATCGTCTCGCGTGACAAACCAAATTTTGAAACTTTTTTGATAGGGGGGTCTAAAACGACAAAGGTTGATCTATCAAGCCTGAAGGTGCCTACACAACCACCAAAATGGCTCGATAATTACGGAAAAAGATTGTGGCCAAAGCTGGCTAATTACTTGAACAAAAATTCGCAAATTGTTCGAGCAGATGAATATCTACTTCAGCAATATTGCTCGTCCTACGACGTATATCGAAAATCGTATGAAAGCATCAAAAATGAAGGTATTCAGAAAGCAGTCTATAAAACACACCATAATCCACAAAACGGCGAGCAAATGGGTGAACCAGAATTTATTGGATTCAAAAAGAATCCTGCCTATCCAATGATGTCTGATGCAATTAATCGTATGAGTGCTATTGGAAAGGACCTGGGCTTAAGTCCAAGGGCTCGTGCGGAGCTTTTAGATTTTGAAAAGCCGGAAGAAGATAAGGACGCAAGCAAGAATTTTAAGGAGTTTTTTAATGAGTAAGTTTTGGGGTTTAGCATTACTGCTAATTCTTTATTTACATTCAATTTTTAAATATTTAGGTGATGAAAAAAAGCCTATGGATAGTGCTGATGCTTTTTCAAATGTGATGGCAGCACTAGTAAGCAGATCAGTAAATATTTGGGTCGTTTATTTTTTATTTAAACTGCTAAATATTATCAAATAAAAAAAGAGAGTCAGCATGTACATCATACTGACTCTCTTTTGCATCCCCTGACGGGAAAAAGCTCTTTGCGGTTTGCCGTGTAAGCAATCACCTCTTCGCATTATAGCGCAACAAGTTGCGCTCATGCTCAGCGCGGGTGATTGCATGATAGAGCTTGACTTAACACTCATTATTATACTGCTTCTTGTAGTGCTTCTCAAGAAGTAGCAAACCGCAAGGGCGCTCGCCCGACCCGACAAGGGCGAGCGCCCTTTTTAAATCATCAAAGGAGGTGGAAGATGAAGATAGATTTAACTTCTACTAGGGATGTTGACGGTGCCTTTCAGACAATAGATTGGTCAGACATCAAGAAAAAATATACTGACCCAGGTACTAAATACTGTTTTGATGTATTTAAGCCTGATAGCGTTGTGGGCTACCTTGAAAAGCTACATGCCTTTAGACACCTGCGTGACCTGCAGCGGCAAGGTGATGCCGACTTCCCTTATCACTATGATGTAAAGGAAGAAAAAATCGCCTTGAAGCTGGCTCAGATAATACCTGATGTTGACCTCCACAAGCCGCTGCCGCTGATGCCTTACGAAAAGTTTGTCTTGGCGCAGCTAAATGGCTGGAAGGATAAGCATGGTGAACAACGGTTTACTGAAGCGCATATCTCTATTGGACGTGGTCAGGGTAAGACACAGCTTGCCGGCATTCAGATGTGTAAAGCATTTGTAGTCGATACCCTTGGTTATACCAACAAGGACTTTATGATTTCTGCCAACACAAGCGACCAATCTAACAAGCTATTTGGCTACATTAGAAAAATGCTCGAGTCAGTTATTGACGTTGAGCCTTTTAAAAGTTTTGCCAAAGATGTCGATTTGCAAATACAAACAAATCAGATTATCCAAAAGAAGACTAATAATCGGATTTTGAAAATCTCTTATGAAGCCGATAAATACGATTCAACTCACAATGTTTTGGCAATCTACGATGAAGCTGGGGCGCTAACAGATTTTAATCGTATTTCTGATATTACTGATGGCCAGGCACAGGTTGTGCCTTACCACCAATTTATCAAGATTTCATCGGCATATCCTGACCCCACAAGTCCGTTTCATGAAGAAGAAAAAACAATGCAGCGCATTATGGAAGAGGACTACAAGCGGGAGGGCGACAACACTCTCTGTTGTGTTTGGGCACAGGACAGCTTGGAAGAGACCTACAAGCCTGAAACTTGGGCTAAGTCTAATCCACTAATTAATCTTTCGCCAGAAGAACATGAACGGCGGACTAAGAATCTAGTTAACCAGCGAGACCAAGCTAAGTTAATTAACACTTTGCACAAGTTCCAAAATAAGAACTTGAATTTATGGCTTAAGCAGTCAACGTCTAGCTTCTTGAATTATCGAGATGTGCAGGATGCGATTACAGAGGACTTTAAAATCGATGGACGTGATGTCTTTATTGGATTCGACTACTCAATGTTCTCTGATAACACGGCTTTGGGCTTTGTTTTCCCGTATCAGGACGAAGAAACCGGCGAACCACGATTCTACACCATGCAGCATAGTTTCATACCGTGGCAGCATGCCGGTAGCATTGATAACAAGGAGAGTCAGGACGGTTTACCATATCGGGACCTTGAAAAAGAAGGGTACTGCACAATAACTGCGCACCCAGACGGGATTATTAATCCGGAACAGATTTACACCTGGCTACTTGACTTTGTTGAAAAACATGACCTAAAAGTACGTTTCTTTGGCTATGACCGCTATGGTTCTTATCAGGTTAAAAACATCACTGAGTCACTGAACGTTAATACCAGCTGGAATATTATGGATATTCAACAACGGACTTCGGCGTTGGCTGACCCTACCAAATACCTGCAGGAACTCTATGTGACGCACAAGGTTAGGTCGGCAAATGATCCGGTGTTAACCAAAGCGCTGCTCAATGCAGTTATTAAACAAGACAAGATTGGCATCCAGGTCGATAAGGACAAGGCCACGCTTAAGATTGATGTGGTCGATGCAATTGTTGATGCCATGTACCAAGCGATGTATGTATTCGATGAGAATGCTGATATTAATTCCAAAGCTGGTGAAGTTGACCGGATGACAGAAGAGCAAGTAAAGGCGTGGTTTGAAGACCCGGACTCAGGATTGATAGGAGAAAATGATGATTGGTAATTTATTTAAATTAGTTTGGCAAGTAATTGATTTGATTCTTTATTTAGCAGCATGCGTGAGTTTTACATATGGTGCTTTTTTAATTAATCAGCCATTTGGCTTTATAGTGCTAGGAATTGCATTAATTGTGACAGCTTGGATTACTGAACGTATTCCGACTAAGAAAGGAAGTGATAGCTGATGCCAATATTCAATTTATCGACCAAAAATTCAAGAGCGGCACCACAACCTGCATTTTCGCTGAGCGAAGATGAGGATACAATCAATTTCTTAGTTGCCAAGTCAAATAGCTATGTGTCAGCTGATAAAGCGTTGCAGAACTCAGATATTTTTTCGTTAATTATGCAGCTTTCAGGTGACCTAGCGCTCGTGCAATTAAAAGCCAGCACAGACAGAATTCAATCCTTAATCAAAAGCCCTAGTCGCACGACTAATGGCTTTTCTTTTTGGCAGAGCATGTTCGCTCAACTGCTGCTAGACGGCAATGCTTATGCTTACCGCTGGCGCAATATTAACGGCGTAGACTTACGCTGGGAATATTTACGACCGTCTCAGGTGCAGCCAATGCTGCTGGATGACGGTTCTGGTCTGGTCTATAACATTGATTTTGACGAGCCAAAGTTTGGAACTTTCAGTAACGTCCCTCAAGTGGACATAATCCATATTCGCCTGATGTCAAAAACAGGCGGAATGGTTGGTATATCTCCGTTGACGGCGTTAGTGAATGAGTTAGACATTAAGGATGCCTCGAACAAGCTAACAATGAATGCTCTTAAGCAGTCAGTAACTGCTAACGGAGTTTTAGCTGTAAAACACGGTGGTTTGCTTGATGCGAAAGCTAGAGCAGCACGTTCGCGTAAGTTTAAATGGCAATTGGATAATAGCGACGGTGGACCAGCTGTAATTGATGATCTGGAAGAATACACACCACTAGAAGTCAAGTCCAATGTAGCCCAGCTGCTTAGTCAGGTCGATTGGACCAGTAAACAAGTCGCTAAAGTTTATGGTATTCCAGATAGCTACTTGAATGGTCAGGGAGATCAGCAGTCAAGTGTCAAGATGATGGGCAGTCAGTATGCTCAAGCACTTAATCGCTATGTTCAACCAATTGTCAGTGAACTGGATAGAAAGTTGAATGCAACTATCACTGCTGATATTCGGCCGGCAATTGACGCTACTGGGGATGCATACGCAGACACTGTGGCAGGACTGGCAAATAAGAGCGCTTTGGCAAGCAATCAGGCTACTTACGTATTGCAAAAAATAGGCTATTTGCCGTCAGATTTGCCTAAGCCTACTACTTTTAAGAGTAAAGGAGGTGAGGTTATTGAAGAAGATACAAATTAAGGGACCAGTCATCGGCAATGCAATGGGCGAAGTCATGTCGTATTTTGGCGATGATAACTATGCCTATCCATCAAAAGTTAAACGTGACTTGGAAGATTCCGGCAATGAAGATGTAATTGTTGAAATCAACAGCCCAGGCGGCTATACGAGCCCAGCAGCTGAGATTTATACGGACCTAAAGGCCTATTCGGGCACTGTAGAAGTTCATATTGTTGGTGAAGCTGACTCCGCGGCATCAATCATTGCAATGGCAGGGGATAAAGTCCTGATGTCACCAATGGGAATCATGATGATTCACCGGGCGATGAGTTCGGCAGAAGGCAACACGGATGATTTTGCGAGTGGTAAACAGGCGCTTGATCAGTTGGACCAGTCAATTGTTGATGCATACGCAGAGAAAACCGGTAAGGACAAGCAAGAAATCTATCGCTTAATGTCACAAACCACCTGGATGAACGCCAAAACCGCCATCCAAGAAGGCTTTGCCGACGGAATGATGGAATTTAACAACGCTAAGCAAAATCAAGTTGCATCACCGATGTTAAATGCAGCGGTAACTGTTCCACATTTTGACGAAAGCAAGATGATGGAGTTTAAGCAGCTGCTTTCGCAAGCTGCTAAGTCTAAAGAACAGTCAGTAAGAGAATCAGAAAATAATAAAGATTTAAATCAGACCAAGCAAATCAATCATAAGCTTGGTCTTTTATTTGGAGGAAAATAATGAACGATAACATTAATGAGTTAGCTACCGCTCGGGATTCAGCAGGTAGCAAAGTAGAAGAGTTACAAAATAAGCAGGAAGAAATGGCTATCAAGTTGGTGGCTGATCCGGAAGCTTATTCTGACGAAGATATTACAAATATCACTAATCAGTTGAGTCAAGCGGTTAAAGTGCGTAATTTTGCCCAAAAGTCTTTGGACGAAGCGCGTAAAAATGCTAAGGCTCCTATCTCACCAGTTGGTGGTAATAATCCTGGTAAACCAGAAAAGGTTATTTCAGCTAAAAAGGCACGCGAAATTGCTGATGAGTTTATTTCAGATTTTAAGAACATGGTCACGTCGGGTATTTTACCAGAGAATTCCCAAGATACCGGTCCTAATGCAGGCTTAACTATCCCGGTAGATGTGCAGACAGCCATCCACAAGCTAATCAGATCATTCACGTCACTTGAGGGCTTGGTTAACGTTGAGAATGTCAGTGTGCCAAGTGGTTCGCGAGTTTATGAAAAATTGAGTGATGTTACGGCATTAGCAGACTTGGACGATGAGACGGCAACGATTGGTGATAATGATGATCCGGCACTCACTATTGTCAAATATACAATTCACCGCTACGCTGGTATTTCTACTATCACTAATACTCTGCTTAAGGACACCGCAGAAAATATTTTGGCTTGGATTGAAAACTGGATTGCGAAGAAGGATGTTATCACTCGCAATGCCAAGATCCTTGATGTACTTAACAACGGTAAGGCTGGCAAGGTTCCGAAGAAGGCGTCAATTACCGATTTTGACGGTATCAAGGACTTAGAGAACAACACTCTGGATCCGCTAATTCAAGATACAGCTACTTATCTCACTAACCAATCTGGTTTTAACGCTTTATCCAAGGTTAAGGATGCAGAGGGCCGCTATTTAATCCAGCCTGACCCAACTCAAGCAGAAATTAAGCGGATTGGCAGTCACGAAGTAACGGTAGTTGCTGATAAGTTCTTGCCAGATATTGACGGTGCCCATCCTCTCTACTTCGGTAACTTCAAGATGGCGGTTACTTTGTATGACTACCAACGTATGACGCTAATGGTTACGAATATCGGTGGTGGAGCTTTTGAAAAAGACCTGACAAAGATTAGAGTGATTGACCGCTTTGATGTTGAGTTGATTGATGAAGGTGCATACGCAATTGGCACCTTTAAAAAGATTAAGGACCAGACACCTGCAGTAGCTGCTAGTCAACCATCTGGTAAGTAATCATGGAGCCAATGCTCAAACTCAGTGATGGTTTACAGCGAATATTAGGCTTCTTAGATGATGACCCATTGCTGGATGATGCCACTAAGAGACGTATGGAAGCATATCTTAGAGCAGCAGAACATTATGTTCAGTCCTCTATTGGCAATGAAGCAGATGGATTCTTTAAGCAAGATGAAGTCAAAGAGCTTTATACAACTGCATGTAATGCTGTTGCATCGAATTGGTTTAATCATCCAACAAGTGCCACGGTCAGCACTACTGCTGAACAGATAATTGGTCAGTTACGGGGTCTTTATGATCTTTATGTGGAGGAAAATAATGGTTCAACTACAGAACGCTGATCGGCTTAACATTATCATGGAGCTTGGTACTACTGGAAAAGTTGGTGAAGACGAAGATGGGATGTCGATTGAAGGCTTTGTCCCTAGCTATCAGATATTAGCTGGGCAATGGTCACTTTCAACTTCTCAAATTATCCAGCAAGAAGGTTTAGGTGTGACCAATAGTCGCATGTATGTGATTAGGCATCGTCCTGACTATTCTGGTATTACGCAAGCTCGTATAGGTGATAAAGTCTATGAAATCACCAGTATTAATCAAGACCCATACAATAACCCAACTGCTTATGACCAACTATCTTTAAGGGAGGTGGATAAAAATGGCTGACCTAGCTGAAGGACTTGAAACTTGGGCTAAACAAATGGAGGGCGCTACTAAGCTATCGGCTAATGATAGAGCAAAAATCACTGGTGCTGGAGCGTTGGCTTATGCAGAAGTGCTGAAAAGGAACACCCCTCGCTCTGAGCGGGATTATTCGAAGAAAGGCAAAAGGGCTGGTAAAGGAAAAGGTCGTCAAACTAAACACATAGCTGACGACATCACCTTCAAACCGGGCTGGACGATGGATAGAGTGATGACTGGCGATACTAGTGTCGGTTGGGGAAGTAAATATTCGGCCATGATTGCCAAGTTCGTCAATGAAGGAGCAGGTGAACCCTCTCAATTACGAGTAGAAAACATGCACTTCATGGAGCGCGCAGAGCTCCAGGCTAGGGATGCCGTTTTACAAGCTGAATTAGCTGAATACAAGAAGGTGATGCATCAATGACCGTGGTTAGTGATGCTGCTAGTATTCTAAAATCATCAAACATTAAGGGAATAGACAATGTCTATTCTTTTTTTATCCCACAAAATAAAGAAATTGCAGATAATACAACAGATATATTGATTACTGATATTGGTAATTTGATTAATGTGTATGGTAGCAATAGACCGGTTGGGACAATCAGTGCAGTGGATTTGCATATTTATAAGGGTCCTAAAGCTAACGGCTCAATTGATGAAATTAACGACCGAATTATGGATGCTTTTTTTAATGCCGGTTGGACTGTTGAATATTCTGGTCCAATTCAAGTGACACCAGAAACTCATCAGAAATTGAAAATTTTTTATTTTAGAAATTATAAGGAGAAATAAATGGAAATCAGAGGATTAAACGATATTATCGTTTTCAGATTAGATAGTGATGGAAAGCTGGCCACAACGCCAGAAGCAGGTGGCTTAACCACTAATATGGGAAAGCCTGGACTTTTCAAGATTGACTTGCAAAGTTCTTTGGGTGCTACTCAAGCTGAAATTTCAAACTTGACGGCAACAGCAACCAAGGTTTATGGCTCAAATGCAGTTGCAGAACAGACTATCGGTGTGGCCAGCCCGTCAATTGCGTTGGGTGCAAACGACATTCCGCACAATATTTACGACACACTCATCGGCCTTGAAAAGGGCAAGTTTGGTGGTGTTGAGCAAAAGGATAGTCAAGTTGTTCTTGGCGGCATTATTTGTCACTCACGCAATACCAACAAAAATATTGACCTGTATTTTGCCTTCCCAATGGGAACCTTCACCACAGGTGGTAATCTCAATATGCAAACTGATACCGAAAGTCCTGTTGTAGCTCATGATGCTTTCGCACTGGCAGCGCAAGCACGTCCAAGCGACAAGTTGCTGTATGCGAAGTTTTACTCGGACAGCCCTGACTTTGACTACGACAAAATGATTGCATATATCACTGGCACAGATGACAAGGCGGCTTCAGGTGGCAATAACAGTCAACCTACTAGCCCTACAAGTCCATCAAGTAAGCCTTAACTTTTAAAAAGCTGTGGTGGGTGTGGTGGCAACAATTTAGATTACAAAACAACAATTAACGACCAGTTTTAATCTGGTCGTTTTCTTTCGAAAGGATTTTAAAATTATGAGTTCAATTATTGTAGACGGTTCAAAAGTAGGATTAAGCAAAGATTTAAAAGTAGAGAAAACTTTCAAAAATACGAAGCTATGTATGAAAACACAGTTGAAGTTGGCTAAAGTAGGTCAAGCGATTGAGAACTTTGACGAAAAAAATGGTCAGACCTTAATCGACTCTCTTAATCGACAAATTGAGTTGCTTGATGGTTTTGTTGGCTTTTTGAAAGAAATTTTAGGCTTAACCAAGAAGAAGGCTGATGAACTAGAGGAAGCGGACTCAGGGGATATTACAGATTTGGTTAATGAAATTTGTGCAAATATCTTAGGTGCGGACAGCGACAAAAGCGAAGATTAAAGATGAAGATCCTGTCGAGATGTGGCAGGAAGCCTTAGAAGATATGAACTTTGAAGAACAGCAGCTCATAGTGTGGGCACATATGTCACTTGAAGATTGTGAAAATGCTGACCTTGAAACGCTAAAAGAAGTTATGAGCGCAAGGTCTGCAAAAGACCGTCCGAAGTCACTGTGGGACTTTGCTGATTCAGTAAATAACGAAGAAAGGAGGTAAATAAATGTCAGGAAAAATACCAGCTGGTAAGATTGCTACTGACGTTGTCCTTAATATGGACCAGCCTAAAAAATCACTAACAGAATTACGGCGTGAAGTCACGCAGATGACGCAGGCTTGGAAAGCTGAACAAACTGAGCTCAAGGCGACTGGTAACTCTATTCAAGCTGCGGAAGCTAAATATAAAGGCTTAAGCAAAGCTATGGATAGCCAGCAAAGTTTGATTAACAAGCTTAAAGCTGACCAGGCCAAACTCGATACCACCACTAAAAATGGTGCAGAGGCTTATAACAAACTAGGCAAACAGCTAGTCAGTGCGACGACCAAGTTTAATTCATTACAGTCTCAGCAGGAAAAAGCTAAGACCAGTATGGACTACTACAAGTCTGGCTTAGCTGCTTTGCAAAAAGAGTACAGAAGCTCGACTGAGTCGTCCAGAATTTATGCTGACAGGCTTAAGGCTGAAAACAATCAGTTTGAAGCCAGCAAGGTCAAGATGACACAATATCGGTCATCTTTAAGCAATTTAACTAAGCAACTTAAAGTTCAACAAGAAGAGCTTAAGCGAGTTGCTAGCGAGTCTGGTCGGACCAGTGACGCTTATCGTAGACAAGAGAATCGTCTAAACAAGACAGGGCTATCGCTTGCTGAACTTAAGAGTAAGCAAAAAGATGTCCGCTCGGAATTCAATAAATTTCACCCAACAGGCATCGCTCATGTTGATAAGGCGATAGATAAGTTGAAGCTCGACACTGGCAAATTAGCTTCATCAGCCAAATCTGCCATGTCTAGTCTCAAAACAGCAAGCATCGGACTAGCAGCAGGAGTTGCTGGTGCCGGTGCTTTTGCATTAAAAGGGGCTAAAGAAGCAGGTACTCTGCAAAAAACTTTAACTGAAAACAACAATTTATTGATCACGTCTGGTGAGAAAGCATCTTTAGCCACTAAAGAAGTCACTCAAATGCAAAAGGACGGACGTAAATACTCAGTCCAATACGCTGAATCCCAAAAGAATATTTCTGCAGGTTACCAAGAATTAATCAAGCGTGGTTATGACGGTAAGCAATCTCTTGGTGCGATGAAGGCGATTCTGCAGGCGTCTAAGGCATCTGGAGACAGCTTTGCTGATACTATGCAAGTCACAACCTCAACGCTTGAAGCGTTTGGTATGAGGACCAAGTCGACTGCAGGAATGCTGAAAAATACTCGGATAGTGGCCAACAAGCTGGCGATGGCTGCTGATGCTACTGCTACGGACTTTAAGAGTCTTGGTATTGGGATGAACTATGTCGGCACGTCTGCTAAAACTGCCGGCCTATCCTTAACTGAAACTGCTAGTGCAATGGGTGTTTTGTCCAACTCTGGACTTGAGGCACAGCAAGCTGGTACGGGACTGAGAAAAATCCTAATCAGCCTGCAGACACCGTCTAAGTCTGGTGCTAATGCACTAGAAAAGTATGGCTTGTCGGTTGATGACTTTAAAACCAAGTCTGGGAAACTAAAGCCAATTGCTGAAATATTTAAGAAGATTGCTGATTCCGTGCCCAAGGCTGACCGGTCTAACTTTTTTCATAATGTTTTTGGGACAACTGGGCAAAATGCCGCTGCTATTCTGGCAACTAACACGAAGGAATTGGAACGTGTTAACAAGCAGGTTGCTGGCGCCTACAAAAATGACTATGTTGGCAAATTAGCCAACAAAAACATGAAGGCCACCAAAAACCAGGAAAAGCAATTTCATGAAGCTATAGAAGCTGTTCAGATTGATATTGGTACGGCCATGATGCCGGCACTATCTAAGGCATCTCAGACAATGGTTAAGGTCTTCAATCGAAAATCAACCATGGAAGGCTTGGATAAAATTGCTAAAGGTATTGGCCACATTGCCAACAAAGCCGCTGATTTTGTTGCTTGGCTAGGAAAAGGCGATAATCTGGGCACTATTGTTAAGTATGGCAAAGCCATGCTTCTTGCTTTTGCCAGTTATAAAATCATTAAAGGCATTGCTGCTGTTAAGCGGACACTGTCAGACCTATTTGGCAATACGCTCATTGGTAAGTATAACCAGGATAAGTACAACGCCTCGCTTTTGCTAACTAATAAGTTGCTTCGTGAAAATGCTGCTGCTCAACAAGTCGCTAACAACAGCGGGACTGGCGGCTCTGCTGTTAGTGTTGGCAAGGACATTCTTGAGAATACTGGTAAGAAAGATGCTGAAAAGTATGTTGCCGGTGTATCTAAGAATGTTTTGAATTCTAAGGGCAAAATTAAATTCCGTGCACTCTTCCAGAATGGTACTAAAATTGCTGAAGAAGCTGGCTCAGGAGCTGGTTTAGGCTGGGCTCGCAAATTAGTTGGCAAAGTTGGGGATGCTAGAGTCCTCGGCCAAGCCAAGTGGATGAAGATTTTCCACCCTGCCTCAAAGGCGGCAGAAAAAATTGGTGCCACGAGTGGTAAGGGGCTTATCGGCAAGCTGTTACCAATAACGGCTAAAGGCTTTACAAAAGTAGCATCTGGTGCGGCTGTAGCTTTTGATGCCATTGACATCTTCAAAGGTCTTACCTCAGGTAAAGCTAAGCAGCAGCAACGTGCTAAAGGTCAGTCAATTGGACTGACTATTGGTGGAGCTTTTGGAGCGATTATAGGATCTATTGTCCCTGGTTATGGAACGGTAGCTGGTGCAACACTAGGAGCTTCACTTGGTAAAGCTACAGTTGATTTTGGACCACGGATTTGGGCGAACATCAGGCATGGATCAGACGGCTTGGTAAAATGGTGGAAAAAGTCATTTCTACCGTCACTCGGTTCAGCTTGGAATTCTTTTTGGGATGGACTTAAAACCAATATTAGCAACTTCAACAAAGGACTAGGAGATGCTCGAAAAGGAGCTAACTCAAAAAGTTGGTTTGCACAATGGGGTGCTTCTTTAAAGGCAACCGTATCTGGTGACGATGCAACATTGAAAAAAGCTCAAAAAGGGATGCAGCGTGGGCAGTCGAATTTCTGGAGTGGAATAAATAGCTGGTGGAACGGTGACTACAATGCTGACAAAAAGAAGAAAAAGTCCAAGAAGTCTAAGCTAAGTCCTACTGATGAAAAAGTCATGGCATCGGCTATGGATGTCTCTAAGAAATCCATAGGCAATGTCAAGGCAATGTCTAAGGCCCTGAAAAGCTATGCAGCTAACCTTGGCCGGGTTAAGAGCACCATCAAGAAGAATGATCCGTCCAAAGAATTAAATGCTGTAAGCAAGTCGCTATCCAAACACGAAAAAACTTGGGCAAAACTAGGCAAGGATATCAAGCCGATTGGGGATGCCTTTAAGTATCTGGCCACCTTTGCCAAATCAATGGCCAAGGTTGATGCTTTTAAGGCGCTGACTAAGGACCTGCCAAAACTCGAAAAGTCGCTTAATAGCAACAAAAAAGGCATTATCAAAGGTTTAAAGGACCTAAATAAAGCCTTCGGTGGCAAGTCAGACGGCATTTATAGCAAGGTTAAAAGTGTATCTAAGGTATTCGATGATTTGGATACCAAGGTGTACCATCTTAATAAAAAGCTTGACGACACCACTAAGGACTTCAAAGAAATTGGCAAGGTTTCTAAACAGTTCTCAAATAAGAAAAATAATCCATTTGACAATATGGCAACTGGGTTGGATCGGCTGAAGAAAGCTTTAAAGTCTGACACTAAAAATATTACTAAATATTTTAAAGATCTGACTAAGTCATTTAATGACACAACTTTTAAAGGCAAAAAACAAAAAGGCTTAATTAGTAACTTTAAGGCCATTAATAAGCCACTTGGCAACGTTGACAAGAGCATTGTATCGCTCTCAAAACATATCAAGCCGGTAACTAAGGGCTTTCAGTCAATTAGCAAGGTTGCATCTAAGGGTGCACTTTCAAAAATTGAGAAGAGTATCAAAAAGTTATCCAAGACACTTAAGAAGAATAAGTTTGGCGAGCAGATTGCTAAGCAAGTCAACAAAGCAAATGGAGCCTTCAAGAAAAAGGGCAAGAAAAACTTTGTTACTGAACTAAATAAGGATTTTAGCAGTCTAGAAAAGTCACTTAAGACCTTCAAAAAGCGTTACGACAAGGATTGGTCAGACCTTTGGGACAAGGCTCCTAAAGATGTTGAAAAGGCCATGAAAGATGTTCGCGACAAACAATCCGATGGATTTAAGAAGTTAACTTCCGGATTAAGTTCAAGTTCTAAAAAGTATAACAGTCACTTCAATAGTTGGCTTAAAGGCTTATCAAAGAGCTTCAAGAAGGTCTTTGAAAGTTCACTACCTGGCTATGCTAAGACTGGCATGAACAAAATGATTGCCACAATCAACAAGGCGACAGCTGGCGTTAACAAAGTTATTGGCTCATTTGGTGGTAACAGCAACGTCATCAGCAAGATCCACTTGGCAACCGGTACGGGGTTCTTCGGGAGCCAACGCAAGGCCATTACCAAACCAACACTTGCTGTACTTAACGACGGTCAAGACAGTCCAGAGACGGGTAACCGCGAAGCTATTTATCGTCCAAGCACTGGCCAGGTTGGTCTAGTAAACGGCGTCAACGTGCCTGCGCTACTTGGTCCAGGGGACGAAGTATTCAATGCCACTGAAACCAAGATGCTGGGCTTGACGCACTTTGCAAATGGTACTGGTTACCTAAAGCAGCTTTACGAGCAGGCTAAAGCCTACAACAAAAAGCCAACCGGTACTCTTGATAAGATTTTCAACTTTACGGATAACGCTAAAGGAGGCATGAAGTCCTTAGTTGAGGGTTCACTCAAGAAGACCGGTAAGCAAGCGGTCAACTGGTGGGGCCAACTATGGCAAATGGTTGACGACAAGATTGATGATGATAATGCAACCGGCTTACTTAAGGCAGTCGAAAAGTACGGCGAGGGTCGTAAGTATGTATGGGGCTCTCATGGTCCAGACGCTTTCGATTGTTCCGGTTTAATTGAATACGCCTTAAAGAAATCATTCGGTATCAGTTTGCCAGCTCCTTCAGGTAATCAGTATGCTGCAACACAACACATCAGTAAATCAGCTGCTAAGAAGGGTGACCTAGTGTTCTGGGGTGTTGGAGGTGGCGAACACGTCGGTGTATATGCCGGCGGAAATCGCTACTTCAGTGCTGAATCTCCTGCGCAAGGTATCCACATGAATACCCTGGACTCAGTGGTAGGCAAAGGTGCACCGATGTTTGGTCGCATCAAAGGCATGCCACAAGATGATGCCGGCAAGGTTAAAGGCGACTCTGCTTTAACTAAGAAGATTAAAGTCCAAGTTGGCAGCGGCTTCTGGAAGACAATTGGCAAGATTGCTGACAGATATGGCGTTTCAGCCAACCCTGCCGGCGACGGTGTAGGTCGCTGGAAAGCAGATATCATCAAGGCACTGAAAGAAAATGGCTTGAGCACAAGCAGCTCAATGGTCAGTCGGATAATGCGCCAGATGACCACAGAGTCACATGGTGACCCTAAGGCAGTACAACCGGGTAAGGATCCAGATGGTGACGGTTCAGGACCAGCTCTAGGTCTTATGCAGACCAAGCGAGGTACGTTTGAAGCTAATGCTTTTCCTGGACATAAAAACATCTTTAATGGCTATGATAACCTTTTAGCTGCTTTGCATTACGCTAAAGCTACTTACGGACCAAGCTTAGGCTGGCTAGGAAATGGCAAAGGCTATGCAAATGGCGGGTTCGCTAATAAACCATCAATCTTTGCGGAAGCGGGCTTAGAAGCAGCTATTCCGCTGATTCCAGCTAAGTCTACTAGAGCGTGGGAGCTTGTCGGTAAGACAGTAGCTATCCTTAGTGCTCAAAGTGGACTAGGCGGAAATCTAAATAGCCAAGAGTACCAGCAACAGCAGAAGGAAGACCAAGATTTCAAGCAACAAGTTCTCATGCTGCTTGAGCGACTAGTAATGAGCAATGAAACGCCTTTAGATGTCAAAGTTGACATTGATGGTCGGACGGCATGGCAAGGCTTAAAGCGCTATGCAAAAAATGATTTGCATGGCAGCGTAAATGCACAAAGGAGGGGATTAAGCGGTGCTTGATAGTAATAATCGACCAAAATTAATATACCGAACTCATGCTTCGACTGAGTTCGGTATTTTTGTACAATTTCCATTCAATCTCACACATCCTATTCCTGACTTAAATGCCACACACATAATGGGACGCAACGGCGACTTCATTCAAGATGAGGGGTCTTATCAGAACGTCACGGAGACTTTTAACATTGGTATTGATAGACCACTGAAATATAAATCTCACATGGCAGCTGAATTAGAAATATCAGATTGGCTACGGAGAAACGACTCAGGCAAGTCCTATGACTACCTGAAGTTTGATTTTATTCCTGGCTACGTCTTTGAAGCGGCAATTAAAGACCCGTTTTCAATTACCTGGCAGAGCGACTTTTTTGGAACAGGATCAATCCCGTTCTACTGCAAACCATTCTTAAAACGGGCAGATGGCATTGACTATCGTCCAGTGCCACATATTGATTGCGGCAACTTACCAGGTAAGACTAATCTCTACAACCAGGAGAACACTATCGCTATCCCCGACTGGCATATCGTTGGTAAGGGCGATTTTAAGATGACGATTAATGGGTTCCCGTATGAATTCAATGATATTGATGGCGAGGTCTGGCTTGACGGTCAGGAAGCCAATGCTACAAGTGAAAAGGATGGCGACGACACGACACTAATCAATGATCAGATTCGCTTAGCCAACAATACGACACCGAAATTGTTTCCGGGCGAGAACACGCTTACTTTAAGCGTGGATGCAGGATCAAGCGTTTCAAAAATTGAGTACAAACCAAATTGGGGGAGGTTGATTTAATGGACGAAATTCCAGTTGAAGTTGTCGGGAGTGACGATACCAGCGATGCAGTTGATGCCACTTACCAAGACACGATGGATAATCCCGTTCTGTACGAGAGTGCATTCGATGATGATTCAACCCAAGGGCTGGTCACGCTGGCGGATGCACTCAGCTGTCAGGTAACTTGGAATGCTAATAACTTTCCAACTTTGCAAATGACTTACCCACGAACAGGTGTGGGAGCGAAACTAATTGACTATGATCTAGTAATCATGGCTGATGCTTCCAATAAATGGACACACCAGAAATTTAGAATTGTCACAATTGCCAAGGATATTGATAACTTGGTTATTACGGCAAATCACATTATTGCTGATTTAATTAATAAGCCAACAACATGTGACGTTCAACTACCTTCGTCAAGTGCGACGGATTGTGCTAACTTCATCATCAATAACCTGGCTGGCAATGATCATCAATACTATTTTGATTCTGATATATCGACACTAAGCAATGTCAATATCCCCGCTGGTCCCGCTAGTGACATGTTTATTAGTCCGGACCAGGAGGGAGACGAAGCCACGCAGTCAATTCTGGGGCTGTATGGCGGCGAGTTAGAGTTTGATAACAGAACTATCCATCACAGCAAACAAGCCGGTAGAAACACCGGTATTGTCATCCAGTACGGTAAAAATTTGAAGACCATTGAAGACAATACCGACATCCAGAACACTTATACAGCTATCTATCCAGTTATTAAGTACACTCCTGGTCAAGCAGTAGCTACCCAGGATAATGTGGACTGGAATGACTGGGATAGCAACTGGGACAGCATCGGCTCAGTTACCTACATGGCAGGCGGTGTGGTCAGCATCTATGATTCGCCAGTTAAAGGCCAACATGTCATCGGACAGCTAACAGCTGGTGAGCATGTAACGTTGGGCACAATTGTCAACGATGGTCAGCTCATTCCTAATCCAAACAATCCAACAGGTCAGTTGCAGGTCAACACTATTAACGGTAACGGCTGGTATCCAATCAAAGAGGGTGGCTGGATTGACTCTTCCTGGGTCAATTTCGACAAAAAAGGCGACTACCTAGTTAATCCGGTTACCGGTCATGTCACGGTAAACGGCTCAGGAACTAGCAAAGGAGCTTGGTCCAACCGCTATCAGCTTAAAGGTAAGGCTAAAGTGACCTATAAGGGTAAGAATGGTGGCATCCGTGTTTATCGTGCACCGGAGTTAGGTGATGACCACTATCCAATAGAAGGAGATGTCATCAAGTATGGTGATACGATCTCTTTTGACTGGGTATCGATCAACACTAAGGGAGACACCTGGTACAGAATCGGACCACATCGCTGGGTATTTGGACCCCATATTTCAATCGACAATAAAAAGACGACCGTTGCCTTACCTGTAAAGGGCGAGGGTTATATCTCTGATAATGCTCAGAAATATCATCTCGATAAGAACGGCAAAATGGTCAAAGATAAGAAACATAACACGCAAACGCAGGCCAAAAAACACCAGAACAAGTATATTTATTGGATTGAAAATGGCAAGCAGAAGCGCAAGCCCAATCCTGCATATAAACCAGAAAAAAAGAAGAAGCAACCTGCTAAGAAGCCAGTTGATCAGCACAAGCATAAGATCGACAAGACGATGGAAGTTAATGGCGTGACTTATGTCCACACAGCTGGCGGCTGGGTGACTAGTGGCTCTGTCCACTATCATAAGGAGACTGACAAACCAAAAACACCTACAGAAATCATCAAAGAAATTGCCAAGACTAAAGGTAAGGTTGAGATGTATGACAGCCCGGACCACTTGAGAGCACTTAACTGGTCAATCCCAGACGGTACTAGTCTAGCGATTGACAGAGGTTACGAGGCTAAAGGCGCAGACGGCAAGATGTATGTTCAAGTCACCTATGCTAGTAAAACAGGCTGGATTCGTGAGGACTTCACTAATACCAGTGGAGATGCAGACACAGAGCTGCACTCGCCAGATGATGATAACCTAACAGACGACGGCTCGGTCGAGCAAGACGTACAAGAGGTTACGGTTGACATTGGCACGGTCTATGCAAGTGAAGGTCTTAAGATTGAGAATGACCGTATACAGCGCGTCGACTTGAGCGAATACTTCAAGCATGACGACCAAGACATGTCAGGACAACAGCCAGACGGTACCTTCCTGCAGACAGCAGCTGATGAGGAACAGGCCCGTGAAATAGCTGAAAACTATATCAAAGAACACAAGATTGGCGAAGTTAGCGATAACTTCACTGTCGATGTCTTGGAACAAACCGGCATCATTGGGGATGCAACAGCACTCAACTTATACGACTATGTAGACGTTGAGCATGAGCAAATTGGTATTCATCATCCAGGAGAAGTCACGGGGACGGTCTACAACTGTCTGACACACAGAAATGAGCAAATTACTGTCGGTAATCCTCCTAAGATGTGGCAGCACTTACTACTGCAGCAAGCCAACGACAATGCCGAATCTTTGCACAAACAGACTTCAAGTAAGATTAAAAACGCAATTACTTTAGCAGATAAAATCCGCAATGCGCTAAAGCTTGAAGGCAAAGCCCGAGAAGAAGCAGAAAGACAAATTGCTAAGGATATTGGTATTATCACGGATAATGTTGATGATTTAAGTGGTAGACAAGATGAATTTGACAAAGATCTAATTAATTTTGGTAATCAAATGGATGAGATGGATGCTGTCATAAATTCTGGCGGTAGTGGTGTTTTGCAATTTATTGATGCAAGTGGTAGACAAACATATGACAAACCTATAAAAATTGTTGCTAAAAATTATAATGGTTCAATGATGCAATTTAATGGGAATGGCCTTGAATATAAGGACCAATACGGTGTAATGCAATCGGCTATCACTATCGACGGTAGAATTGGGGCACATGTGTTTGAAGGAGTTGTCGTTGAAGCATTAACAGTCAACTCATTCAATCTTAATGGCAAATTGAGAGCTAGGGTTGGTAACTCAGAAATTACTATTGGCAGGGTGAACGACGCTATGCCACCTGGACTGGGCGGAGCAATAGTTGGAAATCATGGTGTAGTAGTATCTAATGGTAGCGATGCGGTAATTGTTAATAGCAAAAACATTTGGATGGTACGTGACAATGTTCTTAATACTAAGATCTCAAGTGGTAGTGATGGCAGTTTAATAAATGGTCTAAAAATTTCTGATGGACATATTAGTGATAGCTTTGGCATGTTTTTGAAAAATGCGGATGGAATAGCATCGATTAAAGACTGGGTTAGATACCACTGGACAGGTAAAAAAACATCTTGGGACTTTATGTAAGGAGATAATATGGATAATTTAGCACGAAGATTAGCTAGTAATATGGCAGTTGAGATTGCAAATCTTAATATTCAACTAGCACAAAAACAAATTGAACTTGATGAGCTAAAAGCACGCAATGACGAGCTTGAAACGCAGAACAAGAACTTAAGAAAGGTTGGTGACAAGAATGAGTCTGGCAGAGATAAGTCTAGCGACTAACAAGTCGAACTACTTACCAGGCGACGACAGGCGGGAAGTAAGACAAGACGAAAAAGGATTGGTGCTACCAGTCCATATATTAGATGCTGAAACAGACTATGACTTAACGGGCATGGCTCTTCAATTTAATGAAATGAAGCTTGGAGACAAGGTGGTCATAGATAATGGTAAAGGAGATGAGTCGGGGAAGTTTGAAATCGTAGATGCGAAGAGTGGGAAATTTAAATACACACTTCAAAAGCAGGTTTACGCTGAAAGTGGCACGTGCTGGTTCTCAATCATGAAGGGTGATGAAATTATTGACACAACTAAAGACTTTTACATAGATGTCGACAAAGCTGCAGCGATTCACGTTGATAATGACAATTATGTATCTGAACTTCAAGCTCAAATCAATAATTTGAAAGCAACTGTCCAGCGATGCAAAGACACACTTGATCAAATGCTAGCCACAAGTGATAACAAGGTTACTGCTGCAATAAATGATTCTAAAAAGAGACTAGATGAAGTAATCGGAAAGTTTAATACTTACGATGCTAAATATAATCAGTTAATAGCTGACTGGACAGATAAGTTGACCGAAATAGTTAAAGCAGCTAGCGATGAAAGGGCTAGCATTCAGGCCTCAGCAGATGCTCAATTATCTAGCAATAAAAAGGCTAATGATGATGCTATTGCCTTAGCCAATAAAAATTTTGGTAACAAGCTAGCCGCCTTTCAAGCGGATTATGATGCTTGGAAAAAGACAGCTACTATCGATTTTCAAAAGCAACTAGATGACTTGAAATCCAAGCTAAAAGATGATGAAAAGGCTCAAGCAGACTTAGAATCTGCTATTAAGTCTGCTCAATCTGCCGTTGATAAAATTCAGGATGTAGATTTCACTAAGTTTGCTCACAAGGAAGACTTAGCTAATATCCACACTTTCTCTAATCCGGAAATTGTTGACGACACAGTTAATCCTGATAGCATACTCACCGCAGGCATCTACTACTCTAAAAACGCCTTTAGCTTTAGTAAAAAGTCCATGCCATCTGGCTATCATGCAGGTCGCAGCTACCTTTTTGTTTTAGATGGAGATAATGCAGGTAGTAGCGTGCTCTACCAGCAGCAGTTCCTTTTCCAAGCAAACAAGTTCGATTACACCGTCTGGTACCGTGCTGGATACAAGTATGGCACTGACAGCTACTGGTATGTGGCCTGGCAAGACATAAAAGATGACCTAAGCAAATTGAAGCAGATTAGTATTAATGGCGGCACGCCGGTCGGCCCTGATTCTAAAGGTGTGGTTAACCTCACTGTGCCTAATCCTGATTTATCGGGATTAGAAACCAAAGCAGATGCAAAAGCTGCTCATGATAGTTTTGAAACCAAAGCTGATGCAAAATCTGCGCATGATACGTTTACGACTACTGTTAATTCGATCAAAGGAGACATAACGACTATGAAAGTAGATATTGAAGCGCTCAAAAAACGTGAAATCTTCCATTATTCTGATACGGAAGCAGATGGAGCTACTTATTCTAGCAAGAACCCAAATGTTTTTGTGGGCACACCATAGGGGGGTAAAGTATGGAAGCTAATGGAAAACAAATCAGTAATTTGTTTTGGAAAGGCACGAAATTTACCGAAGATAAATCTGGTAAATCAGTTCAATTTAAGCGTACAGTAAAGGTTAATAACATCATAGCAGCAGATGGCAGTATTAGTCATGATTTAAACTACGATATAAACATAGGCTCTGGCACTCTCGGCTTTGTTATTTTAACAACATATAAAAACTCTGTATATACAGGAAATAATGATGCATTTAAAGTGATTTGCGGCTGGGTTTCAAAAGACGATATTCAAATATTGGACTAAGGAGGATTAATTGTATGTTTAAAAATATCAATGATAATTTTGAACAAACACTAGCGGGTCTATCAATCATAGCAATTGGTGCATCCCTCTGGTTTGATCGAAATTATTTTTTTTGGCCACCTGAACTAGTGAAAACTTTAAATGACCAGCGGCTAGATGTAATTGTGCTAATTCTGGGTCTAGGATTACTCGCGTTCGCTTTAGCAGGCAATCCAAGTAAGTCCTGGCAGCATGTACTTCTAATTCTTTGTGGGTCAGTTATCTGCATGCTAGCTATTACACAGATGTGGCACGCAATCTATGCTGGGCAAGGGCAAATGGCCCACACAGTTATTGGAGATTTGATTATTTTTATTTTAATAATTAGGTCAGCATACAAGAGTTAAGGGGTGGTCACTTGCACGAGTTGGTAAGCAATTTACAAGTGATTGCTGCAGCATTAGGTGCGATTGCCACGGCGTGGGCTGTTTTTCACAAGTCAAACCGCGAGGATTACACCAGTATAATCGAAGAATTGAAAAATGAACGTGATGAGTATAAGCATGAGTATCATGCTGAACACGAGCAGCGCAAAAAATTGGAAAGAAAAATAGAGAAACTAAAAGAGCACTAAGTTAGTGCTTTTTTATATGGAAAGGATTTTTAAATAATGAACATTAAAGAAATGTTAGACATGGGTTACTATGCTTTGATTGCATTAGCGATTATTGCTTATTCAGGAATTAAGCTTTACAGCTTACACCACACCATTAAGAATAAGTGGATTGCTCAGATTCCAGACTTAGCAACGGCTTTTGTTCATGAGGCTGAAACTACTGGCGGAGATGGTACTAAGAAGATGGACATCGTCATCACGAGCGTTTGCAATATCCTGCGGGACCACAAGATAAATATCACGCCGGACATTGAAGCGGCAGTCAAGGCTTATGCTGAAAAAGAAGTGGCCAAGCTGAATCAGAACAAGCCAGTAGAAGCTGAATCTATCGAAGCTCAATCAGTTGATGACTTTGATGAAGACACGGTTGTTGATATGGTCAAAGGGACTGCTGGAGCTGATAAAGATGCTTAACGTCATTGACGTCTCGAATAACAATGGAGGCTTAAACGTGGGCAACGTCAAGGCTGACGGCGTGATTGCGAAGGCAACCGAAGGCAGCAACTTCACAGACGGCTTAATGCCGATGTTTATGAAACAAGCTATTGGTTCTGGTAAGCTGACGGGACTCTATCACTTTGCACGACCAGGAAGCTGGCAGGAGCAGGCCAATTACTTTCTACGAAGTGCCAAGCCATATCTTAAACACTCAATCATTGTCCTGGATTATGAGAGTACTGTCGTAACTTATGGAGGCGTGCAGTGGGCCCTTAATTGGTTAGACTATGTCTATAAACAGACAGGCATTAAGCCAATGATCTATATGGGTCTGGCAGACGAAAATTGTTATAACTGGACTCCAGTGGCCAAGAAGTATGCGCTGTGGGTGGCTCAATACAATGACATGAATCCGCACTACGGGTTTAAGCCTCGAGTCATCTACGGCAGAGTACGACGCTGGAGTAAGATGGCGATGTTCCAATACACGGCCAATGGGCGCCTGGCTGGTTATGCAGGACCATTAGACTTGGATGTATATTATGGCAGCCGTAGCGATTGGGATAAACACAAAATAAATGACACAGAAGGAGCTGATAGAGAGATGACATGGAAGGTTAAGGTGCCAATCACGGCTTACGGTGGCTTTTTAGTGACCAAGAAGGCCGGAGCTACACTATGGGCTAATCCTGATAACGAAAAGAAGGAGGGGATGCTGGCATACAACAAAGAGATAGTGGTCACAGGATACGAGAAGGGCTTCTTTAAGACCAGCAAGGGCTACATTGACCCCAGAACCGGAATCTTTAAGAAGAACCCACTCATTGATAATCCTGACATCCATTGTGTGATTGAAGTTGTGGGCAAAGCTAAAGGCCACGCCGAGCCTGCCGGACCGGTCACCGGTCGACTATTCGCCAAGGGTTCTCGTTATAAAGGCTACAAAGTGCGCAAGAACTACGTGCAAATTGGCGGCGGCCAAAATAAGTGGATTAATGGCGACAAGGTAAAAGTCATCTTGTAAATTTATATTAATGTACTCAGAAAACTATTAGAAGAATAAGCAAAAAAATAAAGCCACTCTGGAGATTAGTTTCTCTGGGGTGGCTTATTTTTGTGCAAAAAAATAAATTAACTATCAATTATCATTGACAATGTACGCTAGATAGTGTATTATATAATATGTAAGGAGGTGAAAAATAGATGGCAAAGAATAAAAAAAGACTTCAACAACAAACAACTGAAGAAATTGCTAAGTACACCGCTATAGCGGCTTGGGCAGTACCAGCTACCGCGCTTATCAATTTAATCAAAACAATTGTTAAAGCCTTTTTAAATTAGTAAGTAGTGGAGCAAAAGCTCCACTCTTTGCTATCTAAATTATATCATGAGCAAAAAAGAAATGAAATATTATACGTCAGCAGTAATTGCTATTTTAATTGGGATTATGCTATTTTTGATTGGAGAAATTATTTAATGGAAAAGATTTCGGATGCGCGAATTCGTGCAAATAGAAAGTGGAATAATAAAAACAAAGAAAGAAAGCGATATTTGGATAAGCGCTCTACAGCTAAAAGTTTTATATTAAAAGATGCAACTGAAGAAGACTTAGAAAATATTTTAAAATATGTGGAAGAAAGAAAAAATAATTTAAAAATTTAGCCAGCCTTGCCAAGAGCATGGCTTTTTTTATGCACTAAAAAAGTCCCCAGCGTGGGGACTTCAAAGTAAAAGAAGCTCAAAAAGAACTTCACATAAATAGTAACTTATTTTGATTTTTTTTGCAATTCTGCTTGACATGTACTATTTAGAGTGTATAATGGAATTATAAAGTAAAAGAAGTTAAGAGAAAGGAACTTTAAGATGATTATTACTAAAGCAGAAATTACAGAAGTTGCAGCAAAGAAGTTGATTGACGAGTTTGATTTAAAAGCTTGGTCAAAGGGTGACAAGGCCCCACGCTACTACCTAAATGAAGACGCCTTGAAAGAAATCATTGGACTTGAGCAAGACTTCTACAAGTCAGGCAACGTCAAAGATTGTTTCTACATAGACAGAGATGGGGAAAAGGTAAATGTCGCTCATAGCAGAGCGTATGGCCGTGGATATTATAGCCATAAGACTTATATCAGTGAGAACAAAATTGTTACTGATTGGAACCCGTATGGTGTCGACATGGCATCCGAAATTGCTTTCCGTATCAACAATAAGTAAACGAAAAAAATTAAATTATTTCTCAAATAATTGTTGACAATGTACACTGAAGAGTGTATTATATAAGTATAAAGAGTTGAGAAACAAAAGGAGAACCAAAAATGACTAAAGTAGAATTTAACAAGAACACTGAAACTGAATACGATGTAATGATGAATGGTGATAGCTACGGTATTTTAAAATTTGACGCCGACCAAAATGTTTGGGTTTTATGGCCAGATGATATTGATGACGCTGTCAGCTACTTCAAAGATTTAAACGACACTAAAGAAACTATCGTTGATGAACTAGCAGCTTAATTTAAAAGCTACTGAAAAGCCCTACCTTTACAGGTGGGGCTTTTTTGTGTGTTCCCAAATGTGTTCCAATTTCAAAACCGATAGAACTTCTTAAAACAACTTTTGCTGTAAAATCAACGATTTCGGCACCATTGGATAAGCTCAGAAAGCTAAAAATAGTTCAGACTAA
>NZ_JBWXGC010000015.1:0-25396 GCF_059900865.1 Lactobacillus sp. XV31L
GAATGGTGCAATAACCTGCCCCGCAAGATCTTAGCCTACCACACACCCGATGAATTATATGAAAGAAGATTAGATTGCATCTATCAGATCAAGTAGGGTGTTCAACTTAAAATTGCAATTTTCGAAACGATTTTTACAGATATTAATTGCAATCTTGCATCCGGTAAGAGCTATGCCATTGTGGGCAAGAGTGGCGCAGGTAAAACCACCTTGCTCAAAGTCTTAAGCGGCTTAGAAAAAATGACCTCTAGCACAGTGAGCATTGATAATTTAAGCGTTAAGTCCAAGAATCGGCGGAAGTTGTACCGGGAATATTGCGGTTTTCTTTTTCAGAACTATGCTTTAATTGACACGGAGACGGTTCGGCAGAACCTGCGCCTGGGTTTAGCCAATCAGAAGCTGGCAAGGCCCACAAGAGAAAGCAAAATGCAAAAAGCCTTGAGTCAAGTGGGGCTTGATTACTTGCCCTTGCAGCAAAAGGTCTACACCTTGAGTGGTGGCGAGCAGCAAAGGATAGCACTGGCCCGGATGATGTTAAAGAACCCCAAGGTAATCTTTGCCGATGAACCGACGGGTTCGCTTGACGCGGAAAATGGGCAGATTGTTCTAAGGACGCTGTTAAGCAGCTTTGACCCGACCGCCACGATTGTGATTGCCACCCATGATCAGGCGGTTTGGCAGCACTGCAACTATGTTATTAAACTGGCTGATAAAAACATCGAAATTACACCTAATTTGAGATAACCGGTTATACTACAAAATTAGCGAATGTCATGCGGTATAAGTAAAGTTAACTTACTTTTTGCAAACGTCATAGCCCATTTTTTCGTAGTACTTGTAGATTTTGTCTGCTAACAAATCCTGAATATCTTTTTGCCTTGAAAAGAAAAAGTACCAGTTCTGCAGCAGGCGCAGCCAGCTGGACAGGCGGTACCAGTCCGATTGCTTCTGCCAGTCTAGCTGCTGGTAGAGTTCATCATCGAAGCGGCAGATGAGGTGCTTAAAGTCGGCCCCAGCGACATTGCCGACGCTGACGCCCTGGTAGAAGGCATAGGCGAGGCGCTGCTCCTCATCGTCGACGAAGGGCGCCTGCATGTTGTGGAAAATCGTTTCAATCGGTGCATAGAGTCTTGCGCTATCACTGATTGCAAAATCATTGTGACCGAGTGCTGCGCCCAGTAAATCGCTGCCGTGCGCCACGGCGTGGGCCCAGCCCTTGCCGGGAACAAAGCCGCGGTAGTCTTTTTCGCGGACCAGGTAGGCAATGCTCCAGTCAAACAGGATCTGCCGCTTTTTATCCGTTAGAATGCCCTGCTCGTTGTCTTTCTCTAACAGCAGGCTGCCAAGCAGCGCGCTGAAGGTGCGCAAGAAGACCAGGTCATTTTCGGGCTCATCGATGCCACTGAACAGGTTTTCCTCATTAATAAACGTCGCAATGATTGTTTCTACCTGCTTCTTGGTGAAGGCATCCCCGGCAAAGCCGCGGGCAAAGAGGCTGTAAATGAGGTCATCGCGCAGGTGGGGATCGAGGCTGCCTACGTTTTGCAGCATGAAGGCGACCTGTGCATCCGTGAAGCGGAAATCTGGGGTGTCTGATTGTAAAAGTTCTTCTAGGGATGTCTGCATTGGGTGGCTCCTTTGTCAAAATCAAAAATGTGTGGTTAAGAAATGATAGCCCGGACGACGGATGGCTGTCAAGGGTTTTTAACAGTGCGGCACAACCGGTTAATCCGGCGCTTCATTCCTAAAGGCAAATACATCAAGGATTATGACTTAATGCAAATCTACGGCATTGAGGAATGGTGCAATAACCTGTCGCGCAAAATCTTAGCCTACCACACCCCCGATGAATTATATGAGAGAAGATTAGATTGCATCTATCAAAGCAAGTAGGGTGTTCAACTTAAAATTGCAATTTTCGGTTTTTTAATAAAGTTAAATAAGGAATCCCAGTTAACGATATTTTTAACCTCACACGATATGGAGGATATTGCTACTATCTGTAATCGACTAATAATAGTTGACAGGGGTAAATTAATTTGGGACGGCGAAACCAAAGAATTGCTAGAAAAATTTCAGAAAAACAAATATATTACATTTATTAAAAGTGCAAACTTTCAAGTTGAAAAATTAGATGCTGTAATTGTTAGTCAAGACAAGGACAAAATCACTATTAAAGTTCCATCCACACAAGTTGATCAAAAATTAGGTGAATTGACCAGATTTAAGCAAGGTACGAATTACAGCATTGAAACTTTAAAATTAGATGATATTATTTTTGAATTATTTTCAAAAGGAGGTCACTAATGCTGCAAGCCTATTGGGCAATTATGAAAACTGCAATGAAATCAATTATTAATAATAAAAGTAGTGTGGTGATCATGCTATTACAGTCACTTGTGCCAATTATTGTGATGGGTTATTTATGGTATAGTATCCTTTCACCGGGTCAAACAATTGGCGGATTGTCCAGAAACCAAATGATTACCTATTATTGTGGTGTCAATTTTATTAATTTTTTGTATGGTATGCAATTGATTGGGACCTTAATAGTGATATTCATTCAGGTAAATTATCTAATATTTTACACCGTCCGCTTTCAATTCAAACTTATTATTTTTGCCGTATGCTGGGTGATCGACTCGCTAATCTACTCTTATTGGCACCGTTACTTGTAATTGGTATGTTCTACTTGTTCACACATGACACTATTGATATTACTGTCATAGTTATTTTGAAATTTGTGCTTAATGTGGCTTTAACAGCAATTTTATGGTTTCTTTTTTCCTACATCATAGGTAGTTTGGCGTATTGGTTTGAAAACTTGTTTTTTGTTTTGCTAGTTAAGGAAGTCGTAGTTTCACTACTTGCTGGCTATTATTTTCCATTATCAATTTTGCCTAATTTCTGGAGAAAATTATTTGAATGGTTGCCATTTCAATATTTTGGCTCTTTCCCAGTTACTTCTTTAATTAATGGAACATCTACATCCTTTTGGCTTAAAAATGTTGTGCTTGAATTGATTTGGATAGGAATTTTCTATTTATTGATGATGGTAGTTAATAAAAAAGGGTTGAGTCAGTATTCGGATGTACGAGGGTGATCATGAAACGAAATTTATTAATGATCAAATCGTTAGTCAAAATCTCTTTTTTGAAAACAATATCATATCGTTTGGACATCTTGTTTGGCTTGCTATCATCAATCATCTGGCTAGGAGTTCCAATTATCTTTTTTAAAGTACTTTATTTAAAGGTTGACCAAATTGCGGGGTGGTCATTCAAAGAAACACTATTGCTGGTGGGCGTTTACACCCTAATTGATGGTATTCATGATGGCTGTTTTAGTAAGTTCGATGCCTAGTTTAGAACAAGACATTCGGGAAGGAACGCTCGACTGCATATTACTTAAACCGATTAGTCCCCAATTGTATTACTTTTTTCATTCGATTGATTTTACTCAATTTTTAAATGCTGTTTTGGGGCTAATTGTAATTCTTTATGCCACTCGAAATTATCATTTTACTTTACTACAAGCTTTTCTTTTCATTATATCTTGCTTGGCAGGCAGTATACTTTACTATTCACTATGGTTTTTATGGACTATTTCAACTTTTTGGTTTCCAACTAATTTTGGCCGCTCTGATTTATTTCTAAGCATGGTCCAAATTGGCCGCTATCCCTCTAGTGTTTTTCAAGGTGCAGGCAGCATTCTGTTTAACTTTATATTGCCGTTTGGAATGATTGCAACGCCAGCTAGTATAGTTTTGCTCCAAAAAAACACCACAATTCTAGTAATACAGCTTTTAGTAGCCTTTACCTTTATCATACTGGTGATTTTCTGGAAGATGGGAATTAGGAAGTATGATGGAGCTGGTAGATAATCAATAAGCAAAAACGCACAAGTTATTAAATAACTTATGCGTTTTAGTTTGGGCTACATTCCTGCTTGAATAAGCTTCTTTTCGGCCATCGCCTTGCGTAAAGCAAGCAGGGCGGTATAAGTCGACAAGATATAGACCATACTGGTAGGCAGTTCAGCCACCTGGTTGATTACTTCGTCATAATCACTGCAGGTGGTCATTTGGCCAGGTTCAAAGCCAGCCACTTCTAGTCTGAACCCCATGTCATGCCAACGTTCACCACCAACCAAAATTTTCTTTATTTGGTCATGGTTCAAATCTTCAAACTGGCCGTCCCAAATCCAGGAAGTATCGATGCCGTCGGCATGGTTGGCATTGAGCAAAGTAACCAGGGAATAGTCATCTTTTTCTGTGGTAAGCAGGTGCAGAACCTCGTCTAATCCAACCGGATTTTTAACCAGGATTAAGTCAATTTCTTTACCAGCATAGCTAATCAATTCCTGCCTGCCAAATACGCGCTTGTTTCTGGTAAAAGAACGGGCGATTTCATCGTCAGAGAGGTTAAAGTGCCGCGCCACTGAATAAGCAGCTAATGCGTTATAAATATTGTATGTGCCGCCAATGTCAACGGTGTATTTTCGTTTACCCATTTGAAACTGCAGGCGGTTAGGCGATTGTTCGCTAATCTGGTTGACAGCATAGGTTAAGTTCGGGCGCTGGTAGCCACAATTAGGGCAGAAGAAGTCACCCAAGTTTGCATAGATACGGTCGTGGTAGTGGAGGATATGGTTGCAGCGCGGGCAGAGAACTCCATCGGTATTGACAGGCGCCTTAATGTCTTGTCCTGTCTGGTCGCTAGGCAACTTAAAGCCAAAGAAAATCTTGGGGTTAGGCAATTCGACTGAAGAAAAGATGCTGGCGTCGCCATTAGCGATGATGGTCGCCCTAGGAGCCAACTTGATGCCGTCGACAATCTTTTCATAAGTAGTGTAGATCTCGCCATAGCGGTCCATCTGGTCGCGGAAGATGTTGGTGAGGACAAAGCAACTGGGGCGAAGCAGTTTAGTCACCATTTTGACGTTGGCTTCATCAACTTCCAAGACAGCAATTTTACGACTGGTCTTGCGCTGTTTATGAGCCAAAAAGGCAGTGACGATTCCTTGCTGCATGTTGGAGCCTGACGGGTTAGTGAGGACATCGCCATATTTTTCGCGCAACGCTTCAACAATCAAGGCTGTGGTCATGGTCTTACCATTGGTTCCAGTCACAATGACGGTTTCATAACCACCAGCTAAAGAAGTTAAGATTTCTGGATCCAGTTTCATCGCCAATTTGCCTGGAAAGCTAGTGCCACCCTTGAGGACATTATGAAGAAAATAATAGCTTGCTTTTCCGGCCCAGGTAGCCATTTTAGATTTTAGATTCATTTTAATCCCTCGCTTTAAAATCATTAACAACTATAGCATAGCGACCAAATGAAAACGAGTTTTTGGCGACAATTACTGCACAGATTTTGATTTTCATCTATACTAGATAGGTTAAGTAAATTTAATTAAATAAAGGAGCAAGAATGGCACAGTTATTCTTTCATTATGGTGCAATGAACAGCGGTAAAACCATTGAAATTTTAAAAGTGGCGCATAATTATGAAGCCCAAGGCCGCAAGTTTGCTCTGTTGACCAGCAGCCTGGACAATCGCAGTGGCGTAGGTACTGTAGCCTCCCGCATTGGTCTTAAGCGCAAGGCTGTACCGATCGAGCAAGACATGGATATTTATGCTTACATTAAAGAGCTTAGCGTCCATGACCAAGAAGAGGGCAAGGGTCCTATTGCGTGTGTTTTAATTGATGAGTCCCAATTTTTAGAGCGCCATCATGTAATTGAATGCGCCAAGATTGTGGATCAGTTAAAAATTCCAGTAATGGCTTTTGGTCTTAAGAACGACTTTCAAAACAACTTGTTCGAGGGTAGCAAGAACTTGCTGATTTTTGCTGATAAAATTTATGAGATTAAAACGATCTGCCATTATTGTGGACGCAAGGCTACAATGAATTTACGGGTTCACAATGGCAAACCAGTATACGAGGGTGAGCAAGTTCAAATCGGGGGCGACGAAAGTTACTACCCGGTCTGTCGTTTTCACTATTTTCACCCAAACCAAGCAAGATAGAAGGGAATTAGTACAATATGGATAAAATTATGGCACAGCTTGAGGGTCTAGTAGCTCATTACGATGAACTGCAAGAAATGATGGCCGACCCTGAAGTTATCAATGACACCAAGCGCTACATGGAGATTTCCAAGGAAGAGTCAGACCTGCGTGACGTTGTGCAAAAATACAAAAAATTTAAGGCTGATAAGAAGGAAATTGCCGATAACAAGGAAATGATTGCTAGTGAAAGCGACTCTGACCTGGTTGAGATGGCAAAGGATGAAAACAGCCAGTTAGAACAAGAAATTCTTGACTTGGAAGATGAAATCAAAATCCTGATGCTGCCTAAGGACCCAAATGACGATAAGGATATTATCATGGAAATTCGCGGTGCAGCAGGCGGAGATGAAGCCTCACTATTTGCTGGCGACTTGCTCAGAATGTATGAAAAATACGCTGAACGGCAGAATTGGCAGGTTTCGGTAGTTGACAGTGAACCAACTGAAGTGGGCGGATATAAGCGGATTGCAATCATGATTACGGGCAATAAGGTTTATTCTAAGCTCAAGTACGAAAATGGGGCCCACCGCGTGCAGCGGGTACCAGTGACCGAATCTCAAGGCCGCGTGCACACGTCGACGGCAACCGTTGCTGTGATGCCAGAATATGAACAAGTTGACCTTGAACTTGACCCTAAAGACATCCGAGTAGATGTCTATCGTTCTAGTGGTGCCGGTGGACAGCACATCAACAAGACTTCTAGTGCGGTCCGCATGACTCATCTGCCAACAGGCATTGTTGTTGCTATGCAAGACCAACGTAGCCAGCAGCAGAACCGAGAAAAGGCAATGCAGATTTTGACCTCACGCGTATATGATTATTACGAAAGTGAAAACCGTGACCAGTATGATGCTAAACGTAAAAGTGCTGTAGGTACTGGGGACCGGTCTGAACGCATCAGGACCTATAACTATCCGCAAAACAGGGTAACTGACCACCGAATTGGCCTAACGCTCAACAAGCTGGACCGGATTATGAACGGCGAGCTAGACGAAGTTATTGATGCACTAATCTTATACTTCCAGACTAAGCAATTAGAGGAGCTGGCTGGGCAAAATGACTAAGATTACCACTTTAAAGGATTTGCAGTCCTGGGCAATAGAAACAGCCCCCAAGGCTCGTCCAGATGACGTTGAATTTCTTTTGGCTGAACGTTTGCAGCTCAATCCCAGTCAATTTCAATTAAAGCAGGACATGCAACTTGATCCAGTAGCAGTCAAGCAAGCACAAAAAGATGTGGGAAAACTCGCTAAGGGCATCTCCCCGCAGTATATTTTGGGCTATGCTTGGTTCTTGGGCTATAAAATCATGGTGCAGCGCGGTGTTCTTATTCCCCGCTTTGAAACTGAGGAATTGGTTGAGTGGGCTTTAGGTCACCTTAAGACTGGAGACCGGGTGCTAGACCTGGGTACTGGTTCTGGCTGTATCACAGTGGCTTTAGCCCAAGAAGCAGCCAAGCGCGGTCTTACTAACCTTGACTGGTATGCATCTGATGTAACTGATGCAGCCTTGAGAACAAGCGAAGAGAACTTTTTGACCTACAAGGTTGACGTAACCGTACGTAAAGCCAATATTCTCATTGGGCTAGAAAAATTTGACAAAATCGTATCTAATCCGCCCTATATTAAGGAAACAGAAAGAGATCTGATGGATCAAAACGTTTTGCAAAATGAACCTGAAGAAGCCTTGTTTGGTGGCCAAGATGGTCTTGCCTTCTATGACAAGTTCGTCAAGCAAGTTCGAGACCACCTTAATCCAGGCGGCGAATTCTTCCTGGAATACGGCTTTAGCGAAAAAGAACAACTACAAGACTTATTTGCCAAGCAACTACCAGACTTTACGGTTGAATTCAAAAATGACATGGCGGATAAGCCCCGCATGGTAATGGGAAAGTGGAACAAGTAATGGAAACAAAAATCTTTACGCGTGCACAAATTGATGAAGCAGTCAAACTGCTTGCTGCGGGCCAGTTAGTTGCCTTTCCAACAGAAACAGTCTATGGCCTTGGAGCACTTGCGACCAATGAAAAAGCAGTCAAGGGTGTCTACGCAGCTAAGGGTCGTCCCAGTGACAACCCCCTGATTGTTACTGTTGCAGATGAAAAGATGATGGAGCGCTATGCCCGTGCTGTTCCTGAACGCGCACTTAAATTAATCAAACGCTTCTGGCCCGGTCCCCTGACTATCTTGCTAGATGCTAAGCCAGGCGCTTTGCCTCAGGCAGTAACAGGTGGCTTGGACACCGTTGCTTTTCGCTGCCCTAACGATGAATTGACGCATGAACTAATTGCCAGGCTGGGCTACCCAATCGTTGGGCCTTCTGCCAATACCTCAACTAAGCCCAGTCCAACAACAGCCCAGCATGTCTTTCATGACCTTAAAGGCAAGATTGCTGGCATTGTTGATGGTGGAGCAGCCCAGGTGGGTCTGGAATCCACAATTATTGATCTGTCAGTTGAAAGACCTGTGGTCTTGCGGCCAGGAGCAATTACGCCGCAAGAGCTTAGTGCAGCTTTAGGTGAAAAAGTTTTAATCAACAATGGCACCGTTGCTGATCAAGATGTGCCCAAGGCGCCAGGAATGAAGTACCGCCATTATGCGCCAAGTGCACCAGTAGTGGTAGTTGACGATGTGCAGGATTTTGCCAAAATCAGCTTTGATCAAACAACTGGCGTAATGGCTTTAGCAACTGAACTGAATGAAATCAAGTTGCCGGCAGAAAACAAGTTCAGCCTGGGTAAAAATTTGACTGATGCCGACCACAACCTGTTTGCAGGGTTGCGCTACTTTGATGATAAGCAAGGGATCAAGCAAATTTTTGTCCAGGGTTTCAGCGGCAGTGAAGGTACGTTGGCCTACATGAACCGACTTAACAAGGCGGCTGCAGGCCATCATTTTGCACCAAAATAAAAATACTTTAGCAAAGGACTTTAAACCCTTTGCTTTTTTGACTAGAATAGCACTAAGTGCATTTGTATTAGGAGGAAGATAATGGGCAAATTTACAGTATTGGACCATCCGTTGATTCAACACAAGCTAACAATTATTAGACGCAAGGAGACAAGTTCCAACGAATTTCGCCGGATTGTCGGTGAAATTGGTGGTCTCATGACTTATGAGATTACCAGAGATTTGCCACTGCAAGACGTCGAAATCGAAACGCCAATTGGCAAGACGACTCAAAAGGAAATAGCAGGCAAGAAAATGACGATTGTGCCAATCTTGCGTGCGGGCATTGGAATGCTCAACGGCGTAATGGAAATGATTCCTTCGGCCAAGGTTGGAGTGATCGGGATGTACCGCGACGAAGAAACGCTGCAGCCGCACGAGTACTTTTGCAAGATGCCAAAGGATGTGGCTGAGCGTACCTGCTTGATTGTTGACCCAATGCTTGCTACTGGTGGTTCAGCCAACATGACAATCAGCGCCCTGAAAAAGCGCGGCGTCAAGAATATCAAACTGGCAGTTTTAGTGGCTGCGCCTGAAGGCGTTAAGGCAGTTCAAAAAGAAAATCCTGACGTTGATATTTATACTGCAGCTGAGGATGAGAAGTTGCTAGACAACGGCTACATTTTCCCAGGTCTTGGTGATGCGGGCGATCGCTTATTTGGTACGAAATAAGTAATTTATTGCAGAATTCGCTTACAATCTTACACAAAATTATTGAATGGTGTTAATATTGTATGAGTGTTCGAAATTGGGCACAAGAAGGGAGGTCACGAAGTATTGGAGAAATCATTTGTTTTTAAATTTTGGGGTTTAAATTTTGATCTTGCTGGGATCATTGGCTCAACTTTAATGGCAGCTGTGGTTTTGCTTGTCTGTATTTGGCTATCACGCACAGTTGAATTGAAACCGAACAAAAAGCAGAATGTGATAGAGTACCTGCTCGACTTTACTGACGATATTGTTAAAGACAATGTCGCCGATGTCGACGCACGAAAGCACCTTTCACTATACGCATTTGTTCTCTTTCTGTTTATCTGGTTCATGAACCAACTGGGTCTATTTTTAGAAGTTAAGGCCGGCGACTTTATGTTCATCAAGTCGCCAACGGCTGATCCGGTAACGACGATGTCGTTTGCAATGATGACCTTACTTCTGTCATTCACGTTTGGAATGCAAAAATTTGGTACCAGTGGGTACTGGCGTAATTACGCAGAACCAGTTAGTTTCTTATTCCCCATCAACCTGATTGAGGAAATAACTAACTTTTTGACTCTGTCTTTGCGTTTATATGGCAATATTTATGCAGGTGAAGTTTTGTTGACATTGATTGGGAATAGCTTTGCACCTAGCTTTGGCATTCCGACACTAATCATAGCGGCGCCACTTGCCATGGTTTGGCAAGGTTTCTCTGTCTTCATTGGCTCTATCCAGGCATATGTTTTCGTAACTTTATCAATGGTTTACATTGGTAAAAAGGTTACAAAAGAATAATTTTTTGGAGGTTTAAATATGACACAGGCTTTTAAATATCTTGCAGCCGCAATCGTAGCTGGTATTGCTGCACTTGCTGCTTCATGGGGAAATGGTAAAGTTATCACTAAAACAGTTGAGAGCATGGCTCGTCAACCTGAAAGCGCTGGCAACTTAAGATCAACCATGTTTATTGGTGTTGGTTTGATCGAAGCTGTACCGATTTTGGCAATTGTCGTTGCTTTCCTGATTCTCTTCTTAAAATAATTTGCTAAGAAGTATTGTTAAAAAGAGAGAAGGGCAGTAAATGACATTTCAAACTTTATTTGCAGCCTCGTCCAATCATATATATCTTGGAAATACCCTCTGGTATTTGATTGTTTTTGCAATTTTGCTTCTCTTGATTAAACATTATGCTTGGGGACCAGTCTCCGACATGATGGAAAAAAGACGGCAAAAAGTAATTAATGACCTGGATTCGGCTGCGGATAACCGTAAAAAGGCCGAAGTTTTGGCTAATGAACGCGAAGCGGCTTTAAAGAATTCAAGACAAGAGGCAGTGCAAATTCTCTCTAGTGCCAAGGCTAACGCACAACAGACTAGTGACCAGATAGTAGCGCAAGCCAATTCTAGCGCAGCCGCAATTCATGAAAAGGCTAAAACTGATGCTGCTCAGGCTAAGAAAGATGCTTTAAACGAAGCTCGTGCCGAAGTGGCTGATATTTCGGTAACAATTGCGGAAAAGGTAATTGCGCGGAACTTATCTACTGAGGACCAAAAGGATTTGGTTGATCAGTTTATTAAGGGGCTGAGTAAATAATGGCCTTAAGTAGAGAAGAAATTGCTGCACGTTATGGTACTGCGCTATTTGATTATGCGCATGACATGAAAGCTTTAGATGCTGTTCACGCAGATCTGGGGGAGTTAGACAAGGCTCTTGCTAATTACCCGCAAATCTTAAAAGTTTTTAGCGATCCTATTCTTAATAGTATTGAGAAGAAAAAGTCATTGTCTGCAATTGAACAGGGGATGACCAAGGAGGTTCAAGCTTTTTTGAACCTGCTGCTGGAATATAACCACTTTTTGGACTTACCCGCTATTATCGCTCACTTTGACAGTTTGTATAATAAGAGTAAGAAGATTATGGCAGGTACTGCAGTTAGTTCAATTAAGCTTGATGATGCTCAATTGACTAAATTAGGTAACAGTTATGCCCAAAAACGTGGCTTGAATGCTGTTTACTTGGAGAATGTAGTTGATAAAAGCATTATTGGCGGTGTGATTTTACAAGTCGGAGATTACGTGATTGATGGCTCTGTAAAAAATAAGCTAAAAAAGATTCGTGCGCAGTTAATTAATAAAGATTAAAAGAGGTGAAACCATTGAGCATAAAAGCAGAAGAGATAAGCTCTTTGATCAAGCAGCAGCTTGAACACTATGATGACAAACTCGACATTAAAGAAGTCGGAGTTGTAACTTACATAGGTGATGGTATCGCCCGGGCTCACGGATTGAACAATGTTCTAGCTAACGAACTGTTGGAATTTGACAATGGGTCTTATGGTATTGCTCAAAACCTTGAATCTAATGATGTTGGTATCATAATTCTAGGTAACTTTGATGATATTCGTGAAGGTGACCAAGTTAAACGGACCGGGCAGATTATGCGTGTACCGGTTGGAGATGAGTTGATTGGTCGGGTTGTCAACCCTTTGGGCCAGCCAGTTGATGGCTTAGGTGATATTAAGACTGATAAGACTCGTCCGATTGAAGATACAGCACCGGGCGTTATGGAAAGGCAGTCGGTTAATCAGCCGCTGCAAACAGGTATTAAAGCAATTGATGCTTTGGTGCCAATCGGTCGTGGTCAACGTGAGTTGATTATTGGTGACCGTAAAACTGGAAAAACTAGTCTGGCAATTGATACTATTTTGAATCAAAAGGGTCAGGATGTAATTTGCATTTATGTCTTTATTGGACAAAAGGAATCAACGGTTAGAACACAGGTAGAAACATTGAAGCGGTTTGGTGCAATGGACTATACAATTGTGGTTGAAGCAGGCCCCAGTGAGCCAGCACCGATGTTATATATTGCACCGTATTCTGGAACTGCAATGGGTGAAGAGTTCATGTACCAAGGCAAGGATGTTTTAGTGGTCTTTGATGACTTATCTAAGCAAGCCGTGGCTTACCGTGAACTTTCCTTGCTTCTTCGTCGTCCGCCTGGTCGTGAAGCCTACCCTGGTGATGTCTTTTACTTGCACTCACGCTTGTTAGAGCGTAGTGCAAAGTTAAGTGATAACCTTGGTGGCGGTTCGATGACGGCGATACCGTTTATTCAAACTGAAGCTGGTGATATCTCAGCTTATATCCCAACCAACGTAATTTCGATTACTGACGGGCAGATCTTCTTGCAAAGTGACTTATTCTTTGCGGGAACACGTCCAGCGATTGACGCTGGTAACTCTGTTTCTCGTGTTGGTGGTAGTGCTCAGATTAAGGCTATGAAGAAGGTTGCCGGTACACTGCGTACTGACTTAGCCGCCTTCCATGAATTAGAAAGTTTTGCTCAGTTTGGCAGTGATTTGGATCAAGCGACCCAGTCCAAGCTAAACCGAGGCCGCAGGGTTGTTGAAGTATTGAAGCAACCGCTCCATGACCCAATCCCGGTGGAAAAACAAGTTCTTATTTTATATGCCCTAACTCAAGGCTATCTGGACTCAGTTCCAGTTGAGGATATCGCACGCTTTGAAAAAGAATTGTACGATAATTTCGATAATGCTCACGCCGATCTTTTGGAACATATTCAAAAGACGGGCGAGTTGCCTGATGAAAAAGAATTACAAGCTGCAATCTCCCAATTCGCAGATAACTTTTCACCAAGTAATAATTAGGAGGTAGTTTATGCCTGCATCATTACTTGAGTTGAAGAAAAAAATTGCTTCAGTGAAGCAAACTGGTAAAATCACGGAAGCTATGCGAATGGTTTCTGCTTCAAAGTTGAACCAAACGGAAAAACGGGATAAGGGCTACACGGTTTATAATGAACACGTGCGTCAGACCTTATCGCGGATAATGAGTGCTGAAGTTGTCAACCACTTGCATAAAGAAAATGTTCAGGTTGACGAGGAAAGCATTGGCAAGCTGGATTATGAAAACGTCTTTGGCTTGGGCATTGTTTCCGATATGGTGCAAGTACGCAAAGAAATCAAGTCAACGGGCTACCTGGTCATTACGGGTGACCGAGGCTTGGTGGGGTCATACAACAGCGCTGTCATCAAAAATATGATGGGCTTGGTTGAGGATTCCAAAGCACAGCACAAGGATATTAAAATCCTAGCTGTTGGCTCAGTTGGCGCCGACTTTTTCAAAAAAAATCAGTTAAACGTTGTTTATGAAAATGATGCGATTACTGATGTACCCACCTTTGATGAGGTTTTACCAATTGTCTCAACTGCAATCAAAATGTACTTGAACGGCGTTTATGATGAGTTGTACGTATGTTACACGCACCACGTCAACTCTCTTTCATCTGCATTTCGGGTTGAGAAGATGCTGCCAATCGTCGATATTGATATCGGCCTTAAGGAAGCTGAAGCACATAAAGATTTAGAATTTGATATTGAGCCTGATGTTAATGCTGTTTTAACCACGCTTGTACCCCAATATGCCCGTTCGGCTATTTATGGTGCAATCTTGGATGCAAAGACTGCTGAGCATGCCAGTTCAATGACAGCAATGCAGAGTGCTACAGATAACGTTAACGATCTGGTTTCAAATTTAACTACTAAGTTAAACCGTGCAAGACAAGCAGAAATCACTACTGAAATCACTGAAATAGTCAGTGGTGCAAATGCTTTGAAATAATTAGAGAAAAGGAGGTAGATGTTTTGAGTGAAGGTGAAGTTGTTCAAGTAATCGGCCCAGTTGTCGATGTTAAATTTCCACTTGATAAAAACCTACCTGATATTAATAATGCTCTGCGCGTGGTTAAGGACGAGGATAAAGATGAGACGGTTGTCCTTGAAGTCACGCTTGAGCTTGGTGACGGTGTCCTGCGAACAATCGCCATGGAATCTACCAACGGCCTCCGGCGCGGAATGAAAGTCGAAGATACCGGCGGCCCAATTTCTGTGCCTGTTGGTAATGATACCTTAGGACGTGTTTTTAACGTTTTAGGTGAAACGATTGACAACGGCCCTAAGTTTGACCAAGACCACGCCCGTGAAGGTATCCATAAGGAAGCTCCCAAGTATGATGAGTTGACTACTAGTCAAGAAATCCTGGAAACGGGAATTAAAGTCATTGACTTGCTTGAGCCGTACGTTCGTGGTGGTAAAGTTGGTCTGTTCGGTGGTGCCGGTGTTGGTAAGACAACGATTATTCAAGAGTTGATTCACAATATCGCCCAAGAACACGGTGGTATTTCCGTCTTTACTGGTGTTGGTGAAAGAACACGTGAAGGTAACGACCTTTACTTTGAAATGAAGGCATCTGGCGTCTTGAGCAAGACAGCCATGGTCTTTGGTCAAATGAATGAGCCGCCTGGTGCTAGAATGCGGGTGGCCCTAACCGGATTAACTTTGGCTGAGTATTTCCGTGATGTTGCAGGACAAGATGTTTTGCTCTTCATTGACAATATTTTCCGATTTACTCAAGCCGGTTCTGAAGTTTCGGCCTTGCTGGGACGCATGCCGAGTGCCGTAGGTTATCAGCCAACTCTGGCTACTGAAATGGGTCAATTGCAAGAGAGAATTACTTCTACTAAGAAGGGTTCAATTACTTCAATTCAAGCCGTTTACGTGCCTGCCGATGACTATACTGACCCTGCTCCCGCAACGACTTTCGCTCACCTAGATGCTACGACCAACTTGGAGCGTAGTCTAGTTGAGCAAGGTATCTATCCAGCAGTTGACCCGCTTCAGTCTACTTCTAGTGCCCTGGACCCTGATGTGGTCGGTGATGAACACTATGAAGTAGCTACTCAGGTACAGCATATTTTGCAGCGCTACCATGAACTGCAAGACATCATTTCTGTTTTGGGTATGGATGAGCTGTCTGATGAAGAAAAGGTTATTGTTAGCCGTGCTCGTAAGATTCAGTTCTTCTTATCACAAAACTTCTTTGTTGCTGAACAATTTACTGGTGTTCCCGGTTCTTATGTCCCAATCAAGGAAACAATCAAAGGCTTTAAGATGATTCTGGATGGACATCTTGATGACTTGCCAGAAGATGCTTTTCGGAGTGTCGGTCCAATCGAAGACGTTTTGAAAAAAGCGCAAAAGATGGGCGTAACTGCTAGTGATCCAGAAGCTAAAGCATTATTAGAAAAGTAGGGTGATGTCAAATGGCAGATCCAGAAAAACTTTTTACAGTAAATGTTGTAACTCCTGATGGACTGGTTTTTTCCCACCATGCCAGCTTGGTTGAGATGCGGGCAATTGACGGTCAACGATCAGTCATGTACAACCACTTGCCCATCTTGACTCCGCTTGCAATTGGTGAAGTTAGAGTAAAGCGCGGCCGTGAAGCAAATAATGTGGTCGACCACATCGCGGTTAGTGGTGGTTACTTTGAGTTTTCTGATAATGTTGCCACTGTTATTGCTGATAGTGCGGAACGATCAAGCAAGATAGATGTTTCTCGTGCTGAAGCAGCTAGAGAACGCGCACAAAAAGCCATGGAAGCGGCAAAAGCTTCACATGACGAGCGTTCTCTGGAAAGAGCTCAAGTTGCATTGCGACGGGCGGTTAACAGAATTAGTGTTTACAATTCAAGTAACTAGTATTAAAGTTTAAACGGATACACTAAAGTGTGTGTCCGTTTTTATTTAACTAAAGAAAAGTGAGAAGATAAAATGTTTCAACTCGGTGTCCATGCCTTAATCAGTATTGTGATTTACCTGATTACAATCGGCTTATCCTTTCAAATAATGAAAAGCGTTCAGACCGAAAAAATTATCCATAAGGGTAGGGTGTTTGAAGCCCAGTTATTGCTGATTTTTGCAGCAATTGCCCTAGGCTTTTTGGTCGGCAACTTCTTTATTACCTTAATAGATACTTCATTGCAACTAAGCAATTTCTTTTAAATCTTGGTAAAGTGGTCGAAGTAGAGCGCAAACTTGTTTGGCTTTATGGTAAAATATACAATGAATATTTATGGAGGATTATCGTGGCACGAGATATAGGAATTGATCTAGGAACAGCAAATGTGCTCATCAACGTCTCTGGTAAGGGAATTGTGTTGAATGAGCCCTCTGTTGTTGCTGTAAACACCAGTACAAACAAAGTAGTAGCAGTTGGGACTGAAGCATACCGAATGGTTGGACGGACTCCTGGCAATATCCGGGTGATTCGGCCACTTAAAAATGGCGTCATTGCTGACTTTGATATTACTGAGGCAATGCTGTCGTACTTTATTGAAAAGCTGAACGTTAAAGGCTTCATGTCCAAACCCAATATTTTGATTTGTGCACCAACTGGCGTAACCTCAATTGAGCAAAAAGCAATCATTCAGGCTGCTGAAAAATCAGGTGGGGGAAAGGTTTATCTTGACTTTGAACCAAAGGTTGCGGCAGTTGGTGCAGGTCTTGACATCTTTAAACCACAAGGCAATATCGTAATTGACATTGGTGGTGGTACCACTGATATTGCGGTCTTGTCGATGGGCGAAATTGTGACTAGTCAGTCATTGCGCTTTGCCGGTGACCATATGAACCAAGCGGTTGTAGCTTATATTAAGAACAAGCATAACCTGTTAATTGGATCTCGTACTGCCGAACAGATTAAGATTGAAATTGGCAGTGCATTTGAACCGGATGATTCACAGACAATTACAGTTCGTGGCCGTGACATGGTTGATGGACTGCCTAAGCAGGTAACAGTTTCGGCACCTGAGATTCAAGAGGCGCTTCATGATGGCCTGATGACCATCATTGCTTCGACTAAAGAAGTTTTAGAAAAGACCCCACCTGAATTGTCTGCTGATATCATTGATCGAGGAATTATGCTCACTGGTGGGGGTGCCTTGTTAAAGAATATTGACAAGTTGATTTCTTACTACTTGAAAGTGCCAGTTTTAACCGCTGACCAGCCACTTGAAGCTGTTGCGCTTGGTACGGGCATCTTGCTCAATAATATTGAAAAGAACCAGCTTCACTAAATAATTAGGAGATTGCTTTGCGTAAATTTTTGATCTTTTTAGTTAGAATTTATCAGCGGTTCATTTCCCCGGCGTTACCCAAGAGCTGCCGGTATTATCCGACCTGCTCAGCTTACATGATTGATGCCCTAACCAAATTTGGATTGGTCAAGGGTTTAATTATGGGAATATGCCGAATTCTGCGCTGCAACCCTTTTGTGCGCGGTGGGGTAGACCCGGTGTCTGATAAATTTACTATTTTTCGTAATCCTCATCCAGAAAAATACGAGGACGAAATCATTGCTAAGAAGTTTCATCCGTATGCGAAGTAGGAGATATTATGTCAAAAAAACCAGTAAATATTAACGTTGAAATTAATGAAGTAAAGGGCAAAGAAAACCCAGCTTGGGAAGTTATTATCCCTAACAAGAAGCCAATTGGTTCAATTGAAAAAGTTTCAGGTCGCTACCGCGCAACCACATTTAAGACTGGCAGCGTACTATATGCCAAGAGTCTTGAAAGCAGTATTAATGACCTGCTTTCGTACTTTGCCCTTCATGAGAAGTAATGGCAGTGATGATTAATGGTAAAAGTAGAAAATAAGACTAGCTTATTTGACCGGATTGCTTGGAATATAGTTGTTCCTATACTGCTGCTAGCCGCAGTTGGTCTTTATTCAATTTATTTTGCAGCAGTAGATGACCCCAGCCATATGGGGAGTCCAATGAAGGCTGTGATGATGCAAGGCTTATGGTATGTAATTTCAGTGGTAATTGTGATTTTCGTAATCCAATTTGATGCTGACCAGTTGCTGCGCATTGCCCCGTATGCTTATGCAGTTGGCATCGTATTATTAATTGCAGTTTTGTTCTTCTATAATCGCGCGCTTGCTGGAGATGCTGGAGGCAAAAGTTGGTTCAAGCTAGGTCCGATTTCTTTTCAACCATCCGAAGTGATGAAGCCTGCCTTTATCTTGATGCTAGCCCGTGTTGTTCATAATCATAATCAAAGAATGGTCCACACGATTAAGAATGACTGGCTCTTGATTGGGAAAGTTGTTGCTTGGCTTTTGCCCATTGCTATCCTGTTAAAACTACAGAATGACTTTGGAACGATGCTGGTCTTCATTGCAATTGTGGGCGGAGTTATTCTTGTTTCAGGCGTTTCCTGGAAGATTATCACGCCAATGTTTATCGCTTTGTTCATCCTGGGAGCAGCCGTCATCTATATGGTTACCACTCCTGGGGGACAGTCGTTGTTGAGTCAGTTTTTCCAGCCTTACCAGTTCAAACGGATTATGTCTTGGCTAAATCCAGCCACTGACACGTCAAAGGCTGCCTACCAGCTATGGTTGAGCATGCAGGCAATTGGCTCTGGCCAAATTTTCGGCAATGGCTTCGGTAACTTGAGCGTCTATGTTCCGGTGCGTGGTTCTGACATGGTCTATTCTGTTATCGGTGAATCCTTTGGCTTTGTGGGCAGCGTGGCAATTATCTTGCTCTACTTGTACCTCATCGTGCAGATGGTGCGGATAACTTTTGATACACGCAACGCATTTTATTCATACGTGTCAACCGGTGTCATCATGATGATCTTGTTCCATGTTTTTGAAAACATTGGAATGAGTATTGACTTGCTGCCATTGACAGGAATACCGTTACCCTTTATCTCGCAAGGAGGATCCGCCTTGATCGGCAACATGATCGGGGTTGGAATGATCCTGTCCATGAAATATCACAATAAGGATTATATGTTTAGTCAATCCGGTGACTTTTAACGATGAAAAATACCAAAAAAGCATTTCATTGCGAAATGCTTTTTTGCTTGCTTAAAAATTATATTTTTATTTCCTGTTCTGACCGACATACAAGCACATCACAATCTGCAGTTCGCGTAACATACTCGGTTACACTGCCAATCAGAATACGCTCAACCGCATTGAGGCCAGTAGCACCAACAATTATCAAGTCAATCTGATGCTTTTGCGGGAAATCATGGGCAATAATGGTTTTTGGTGATCCAAACTCAATAGAAAAATGAACATCTGCCACGCCTGCCTGTTTGGCAATATCATAATACTTCTGACACTTCTTCTTTGCGTCGTTTGATACTTGTTCCACCATTTCAGAGTCAAAACTTGAAACATTTTGAAACGAACGGGTATCAATCACGTGTAATATTTCTAATGCTGCCTGGTTGCGTTTAGCTGCAGCTATGGCTTTTTTAAATGCCAGCTCAGCCTCCTTTGAACCATCAACAGCTACTTGAATCCGGTGGTATTGTTTCTTCATTTGTAAAACCTCTCTCACCCTCATTTTACCAAATTTGGCTAAATTATTCAGTCTTTTGATTAATTAAGAGGCTAAAAATTAATATAGTCAGAGAACTAATGACCAGCGTAATCAAATTAAGGTATTTGTTGCTTTGGAAAAGCAGAACCAGTCCCAGTAGACTTTCCAAGGTAAGAATTATCGCTGTCCAACCCATGACTGAACTAAAGTTCGAATTGGTCTTGCTGTTGAAGATGAGAAAGTGGCTGTTGCGGTTATGCCAAAGGTAGTAGGCAGTAGCAAGCAGAATGATCAAATAAACTAGGATAATGATTTTGAGAATCATAAAAAGCTCCACATAAAAAACGGTCATAAGACCGTTTCCCTAAAATTTCTAAAGAAATCCGAGTTGACCAAACATAGCAAAACGGTGCTTGTTGAACCCGCAGTGTTCAAAAAAATGAGAAGTAGCGCAACGAATGTGGATCCTATACAGAATAGCTCCGATAGTATTCCGATTCTATTGTTATTTACTGTCTCGCACGTTATATGTTTGACCGGTCAACTTTATCCAATTTGGCTAATTAGTCAACTCAGATCACCTATTATACTAGTCAATATCAAGCACTTTGTCAACTTTTAAATAGATAGTATACAAGGTAAGTATGTTCAACTTTTTTTGTCAGTCTTCTTTTTCAGTCCTTCTTTTTGCATATCGTGCAAGGTTTGATATTGCTTGAGCAAGGCTTTTTCAATCTTGGAATTGCCCTTAGGACTAAAGTACTGGCTGCCAAGCAGCTTGTCTGGCAGATATTGCTGGGCAATCCAATCTCCAGGATAGGAATGGGGGTACGTGTAACTTGTTCCGTGACCCAACTTCTTGGCCCCTGAATAATGCGCATCCTTGAGACTTGCAGGGATGGTTCCAGTGTCTTTAGTGCGCACGTCACTTAAGGCTTGGTCAATTGCGCTAATTGCACTGTTGCTCTTAGGCGAAAGCGCAAGCTCAATCACAGCATTAGCCAAGGGGATGCGGGCTTCAGGGAAGCCTAAACTTTGAGCTGCCTGAATTGCAATAATTGCATGTTGGGCTGCTGCTGGATTGGCCAGACCAATGTCCTCATATGCAATTACGCTCAGGCGCCGGCAAATGGAAACCAGATCTCCAGACTCAATCAAGCGGGCCAAGTAGTGAAGGGCAGCATCGGTGTCAGAACCACGGATCGACTTTTGAAAGGCCGAAATGAGGTCATAGTGACCATCGCCATTTGCATCAAAGCTTTGGGTGCGCATCTGAATTGAATCAGCCATTTCTTCTTGGTCAATCGTAAAGCCAATGCTGGCATCTTGTCCTTGGGCTTCTAATTCTTGCTTAGTCGAGCGCACAGCCAATTCCAATCCATTTAAGGTAGCGCGCAAGTCTCCGTTGCCCTTTTGAATGAGCAGTTCTTGTGCAGCAGCAGTAACCTTGACCTTGTATGTACCCAAGCCATTTTGCTCGTCGCTAAGAGCGTGGTCGATGGCCTTTTTAACGTCTGCAGCATCTAATGGTTTTAGTTCAAAAATCTGACAGCGCGAACGAATAGCAGGAGAGATTGAGATATAAGGATTTTCGGTGGTTGCACCAATGAGAATAATTTGGCCACTTTCAAGTAGAGGCAGTAGAAAGTCCTGCTTGGTCTTGTCCAAGCGGTGGATCTCATCAAGCAGCAGGATGACTGTTCCGCTCATTTTGCCTTCAATTGCAACTTGCTCCAGTTGCTTCTTGCTATCAGTGGCAGCGTTGAGCTTGCGAAAGGCATACTTGGTTGAGCCCGCAATTGCACTGGCAATACTTGTCTTGCCAATGCCAGGTGGGCCATAGAGAATCATTGATGATAAAAGTTTGGCTTCGACCATTCGGCGGATTATTTTGCCTGGTCCAATTAAGTGCTGCTGACCTACTACTTCGTCTAAATTGTGTGGCCGCATCCGGTAGGCGAGTGGTTTCATCTTTCGTCTCCGTGAAAGAGACGGTGCCAAAAGCCTGACTTTTTGGGTGCGTGACTCAATTCTGCTTTGGGCATTTCTGGAGGATATACTTGGCCGATTTCAATGCGCATTTTATTGATAGCTGTTTGTGCAACCACCAAAATAGCCGTATCTTCTGGCTTCGTCCTAGCGGTTTCATTATTGACTAAAGTAAAAGAAATGTTGTACTTACCGCAACTAGCTTCAACCTGGTTTAAGAACTTGTCGGCCAAGTTGCCGTTAACCAAGATTGAATAGCCGACGTAATCGGGAAAGTGAAGTAAGAATAGGCTTGTTAACTCTGGGTCTTCTGTTTCAGCATTGGTCATCCGGAGAAAAACACGTTCGCGCAAGGATCCCAAAAATCGTCTGCGTTCATCAGGCCGTGTTTGTGGAGTAATACCCTGGGCAGCATTGGCGACCCTGGTATTTAAATCATCAGACATAAGTTTTCCTTTCGAGTAGCAAAAACCCCTCTCCAAGTAGGAAAGGGGTTTTGTATATAAAAAATTAAAGGAGCTTGTTGTAGTATTCAACAACGAGGGCTTCGTTAATTTCTGGTTCCAGTTCATCACGTTCTGGAAGACGGATAAGCGAGCCTTCCAACTTGTTATCATCAAATGAAACAAATGAAGGACGAGCCACAACTGCTTCAAGTGCATCTTTGACTTGTTGCAAGTTCTTCGACTTTTCTCTAAGGCCAATTGTCTGGCCAACTTTAACCGCGTATGAAGGAATGTCAACCCGCTTGCCATCAACAGTAATGTGACCGTGGTTAACCAGCTGTCTAGCTTGTTCTCTAGTAGTAGCTAAACCTAAGCGGTAAACAATGCTGTCTAAGCGGCATTCAAGCAAAACCATGAAGTTAGTACCGTGTTCGCCTTCACGGATCTTACCCGCGCGCATGAACAAAGTTCTAAATTGACGTTCATTCAAACCGTACATCCAACGCAGCTTTTGCTTTTCGTGCAATTGCTCGCCATATTCTGACAAACGACCGCGTGAATTGGGGCCGTGTTGACCCGGGGCGTAGTTGCGGCGGCTAAGTTCCTTGCCAGTACCAGAAAGTGAGATACCTAATCTTCTTGACCGCTTCCAACTTGGACCTGTATATCTTGACATAAAATCCTCCAATAAAATCTGCTAACAGTTTTTGGAGTAAAATATTACACATAAGCTCAACATTCGTGCATCTTAATTTTCATTTTCGCCTGTTGCAGCGTCGGTTACTCGTTCACTAAAACGTATTAAGATGTTGACGTTCTTGTCGCTTATAGCTGCAAATATTTTACACGTCCTCCATTATAGCGGTCTATAGCAGTTAAAGCAAGAATATTTGCTGATTTGACGCAGGAAAAACAGCATGTTAATTACTTTTTCTTTTTGAATACCTTTTGCGGCAGATAGACACGTTATTTATTTATAAACTGGTACCCACAGTGCAATAGAAATTTGGTATAATTGGGTTAGTTTTGGAGGAAAATCATGTCACCAACGCAGACCATAGTTGTTATAATTGCAATTTTAATCATTATTTTGGCAGTAGCATTTATGCTTATCGTTAATCGGGCGCAATTGCGGGAAATTATTGAGCTAGACGACCTAATTAACAAGATTGACAAAATGAACCTAGAAGCAGACATTGTCAACCTAGATAAGATGGATTTGGCAGGTGAGAGTTTAACCACATTGACCACCTGGCGCAAGAGCTACCAGCAAGCGATTAACGAAAAAATCCCAAAAGCCCAGGATCTTTTGGGTCAAGGGGCAGAGCAAAATGCCCACTACCACTTGCTAAAGGCCCGCAAGAACATCAAGCAGGCCCAAGAAATTATGCGTCCAACCTATGATGATGCCAAGAACACCAAGGAAGTTTTCACCGAGCTGCTTGAGTCCAACCGTGAAAACCAAATGCAATATGATGATTTGAACAAGCAATACCAAGACTTGCGCAAGGTGGTCTTGGCAGATTCATTTGAATATGGTGCAGCTCTTGACCAGATTGAGAATGAACTCAGTTCAGTGGAGAATGAATTTTCTGAAGCCAAAAGCTTAACAGCACAAGGTGACCAAGTTGAAGCTAAGCGGGTCCTGTCCACGATTAAGGTGGCACTGGCTGGAATTAGTGCAATCTTGCCTCAAATTAGGGAAGCCCGTCATGAACTCGACACGGTCTTTCAAGAACAGCTGACAGAATTGTCCGATTCATATAAGAAGATGATGTCTTCCAAGTATTACATCAGTCAAGTTGATGTGCTTGCTGAGATCAAAAAAATTCGTGGTCAAGTTGCTGATGCTGCTAACTTGCTGGCAGACTTAAAAACCACTGAGTTAGACAAGCGAATTAGTAAGATCAAAGAAGAAATTGCTAATTTATATGATGTTTTGACCAAGGAATACAAGGCGCGGCCCTTTGTTGAAGAAAACCAAGACAAGGTCCAACGCTTATTGGCTCATGCACTGGTTGAATCTCAAAACTTAGTCAAGAAGCTGCGCCACATTGATGAGAGCTATGAATTGACTCATGGGGAGCTGGCCCAAAGTCGGCAATTCGAACAAGAAGTCAATGATATGAACCGACAATATACGGTTGATACGCAAAATGTGGCTGATGGCAAAGGCGTTTATTCTGAAATCAAGTCGTCTTGGTTAAGCATACTTGAGCGTTTGCGTGAAATAAGCACGCAGCAAAAGACAATGTCCCAAGATGTTGATGGTCTCTTTGATTCAGAAAACGTTGCTAATGACTCAATCAACCGGTTCAAGCAGGAGGTATCGCTAGTTTACCGCCGTTTAGAACGGAAAAAGCTGCCAGGCAACCCAGACACATTTGTCCAGATGTATACACTTGTAGTCAATGAAATTGGACATGTTGCTAAGGAATTAAGTCAAGTTAGGATCAACATGGAAAAAATTTCTAACGAATTGATTCAGATTTCTGATGACGTTGAACGGCTGAAGCGTGAAGCGGATGACATTATCAACTCCGCCAACTTGGTTGAGTTAACCCTGCAGTATTCTAACAAGTATTCAGACAGTACAGTAATCAGAACTGCCCAGCAGAAGACAATGGAACTGTACAGTCAAAAGTTTGACTACAAGGAAGCATTGGATACAATTGCTACCGCAATTGAAAAGGTGGAGCCGGGATCATACCAACGCCTTGAAAATGCATACTATTCAGACAAAAATAATAATTAATAGCTGAACTAACAAGAAAACAGTTTTAGAAGTAACTTCTAAAACTGTTTTTTGTTCGTGAAGGAATATCAATTGAAGGCAACCCGTATTTAAGTTACAATTTATAAGTTGAACGATACCCTGTAGACAGGGCCTTTTGAGGGGAGCAAGTATTTGTGATTTATTTTGACAATAGTGCAAGTATTGCCTGTAAAGCTTGATGTAAAGGCAAACTTTGATTTGGATAAATCTGAAAAGGGACACAAAAAGGACAAACTAAAACCAGTTCATAATTTGAGTTTGT